>SYIM01000033.1 GCA_005798775.1 Burkholderiales bacterium | reverse complement strand
CGCGCCGACCAGACCACCAAGGTGCGGGGCATGATTGTGCATCCCAGCCAGATCGCCGAAGTCGTGCGCAGGCACCCGGAGATCGCTCGCGCGCGGCTGGTCGTTGAAGGCGAAATGGCCAACGACCGCATGACGCTGCGTTGCGAGCTGAAGGCGGATACGGGTGCAGCCGCGCTCGCCGAAGCGATCGCAGCCTCCCTGCGCGACATCACCAAGTTGCGGGGCGAGATTCAGGCGGTCTCGCCAGGATCCTTGCCCAACGACGGCAAGGTGATCGAGGACGCTCGCAGGTACGACTAAGGGCGGCAAACCGACGGAGCGACGGAGCGGTAACCTCGGGCACGGTCTGCAGCGGATGGTCCGCTCACGCGGGACTTACCGGTGCGGTGCCGCCAACACGCTCATCAACCTGCTCATCGCGGTACCATTGCCGCGCGTCAAATGCCGGCCAGGCCCGGTCACGGAGAGCTCTGATGGAAATTTTCGACTACGACAACATCCTGCTCCTGCCCCGCCGCTGCGTGGTAGAGAGCCGTCGTGAGTGCGATCCCTCGATCGAGCTGGGAGGACGCCGTTTCCGCATCCCGGTCGTTCCGGCCAACATGAAGACGGTGGTCAACGACGACATCTGTGAGCGACTGGCGCGCGAGGGCTATTTCTACATCCAGCACCGCTTTGATATCGACAGCATCGCCTTTGCCCGCGCGATGCGCGCAAGGGGTCTGTTCGTGTCGCTATCGGTGGGCGTGAAAGAGGCCGATCGCGAGGTTGTGCGACAGCTCGCCCGCGAGGGCCTGGGGGCTGATTACCTCACCATTGATATCGCGCACGGGTACGCCGAGTCGGTCAGGCAGATGATCGCCCATATCCGCGAGCATCTGCCCAAGGCCTTCGTGATCGCCGGCAATGTGGGTACGCCCGAGGGTGTGATCGATCTCGAGAACTGGGGGGCAGATGCCACCAAGGTGGGCGTCGGGCCCGGCAAGGTGTGCATCACCCGTATGAAGACAGGCTTTGGGACCGGCGGCTGGCAGCTCTCAGCGCTCAAATGGTGCGCGCGTGTCGCCACCAAGCCCATCATCGCCGACGGTGGTATCCGCGAGCATGGCGACATCGCGAAGTCGGTACGCTTTGGTGCCGCAATGGTCATGATCGGGTCGATGTTCGCCGGTCACGAGGAGTCGCCCGGGACCACGGTCGAGGTGGACGGCAAGCTCTACAAGGAGTACTACGGCTCCGCCTCGGAGTTCAACAAAGGGCATCGGAGCTTCGTTGAGGGCAAGCGCATTCTTGAGCCCATCAAGGGCAAACTCGGGGACACGCTACGCGAGATGGAAGAAGACCTGCAGAGCTCGATCTCGTACGCCGGCGGATGCAGGCTCAGCGATCTGCGACGCGTGAACTACGTTATCCTCGGGCACGATAACGACACGTCATACCTGATGTGATTCGGGCGGGCTCTCGCGATCGCCCGCACCGATCTCGCGTTGCATGATGACGGTATCGAGCCAACGGTCGAATTTCCAGCCGCTCGATCGTAAGATCCCCGCGAATCGGAACCCACAGGCGGCATGCAGCCCGATCGAGCCGTTGTTGGTACTATCACCAATCACGGCAATCATCTGCCGTACGCCGCGCGCGCCTGCCTCCTCGATCAGATCCAGAAGCAGCGCACGGCCCATGCCACCTCGCGTCATACCCGCGCGCACGTAGACTGAGTTCTCCACGCTGAACCGATACGCAGGCCGCATCCGGAAAAAATTGAAATAGGCAAAACCCACGATCTCGCCATCCGCTTCGGCCACGCGATGCGCAAAGCCGTTGGCGAGCACATCGTCACGGCGGCGCGTGACCTCGGCAAGTGCGGGCGGCTCGAGCTCAAATGAGCCTGTGCCATGGCGAACATGGTGCGCGTAAATGCGCTCGATCGCCTCGAGATCAGCGGGCGTGCTGTCGCGCAGGCGCGGCGCCTGCGCGAATCGTTCAGACATTGAAGAGCCTCCTGTTTAGACGTCTCAATGCGCCTTGCGCTACGAGCTCATCGACCGCCCAGTCAAAGGCGGCCCCCACAGATAGTTCGAGAAGTTCAGCCGCGCTTCGCAGAACCGACGCCCCTGCCACCCGCTCTGCGAGCACCACCTCCTCGATTTCCTCGACATCGAGCAGCAGATATTTGATCATGACCTTCATGGCATAGCGCGCGTTTCGTACCGGATCGGCGCGAAGCGACGCGAGCCGTCTGCGCGCGGTCTCGACTACCGTATTCGGGTCGGCAAACGCCGGGCCATGGCCAGGCAGCACGGTGTCCACATCAAGGCGTGCGATGAGGTCGAGCATCTCGGCCTGTTCGGCAAAGCCCGACTCGCCCACAAGTTCGGGAAAGATGACGCCAAATCCGTTTTTCCAGAGCACGTCAGCCGATACCAGCAGGCGATGGGGGGCGCAGTAAAACACCAGGCTCTTCGGATCGTGACCGGGCGCCGAATAAATCTGCCAGGGCACCTCGCCCATCGTGATCGACTCGCCAGGCACCAGCACACCGCCAGCCTCAAAGCGAGCGCAGCGCTGGGCGGTCCCGTCATAGCTGAGCGCTTGCGTGTCCCAGCGTTGAACGTCGTCGAAACTTCCAGCGGGCACCAGCACCTCGCAACCAAAGCGTGAGACAAGCGCTGCGTTACCGCCACAGTGGTCGGAGTGCAAATGGGTGTTCAGGATACGGCTGAGGCGCTGCGCGCCAACCTGGCCCAGCGCATGCTCAACCAGGGCTACCGCCAGCGCGGAGTGTTTCACATAGCCAGTGTCGATCAACGTCGCACCGCCATCGGGCTCGGCGACCAGCACCATGTTGGACGACAGCCAGTCGCGCTCGATGAACCGAACGCCGGCGGGCAACCGCACTGCCGGCTCAGCCCGACTCATGAGAACGCACCAGTTCGCGCGCCTGGCCCGCACCCACCCGTGAAGCAAGTGCGGTTTCAAGATCGACTTCGAAGTGCTGGGCAAGCTGCGCCCAGACCGCCATGCGCTCGCGATCATCGAGCATGACCCAGGCTTCGATCTGCTCGATGGTGCGCGCGCAGCCCAGGCAGCGGCGTGACTGGGCGTCGAGCTGACATACCGAGATGCAGGGAGAAGGCACGATGGCAGCGTTCATGACCACGCCTGTTCGGGATATCGAATGACAATCATGCGGACGCCTCGGCCTCCGTCTGGCGCGCTGCCAGCGCAACACCCACGCGCGAGGCATAGGGACGGCCCACCTGCCCGGAGATCCATTGGCCGGTTTGTACCATCGCATCAAGGTTCAGGCCGGTATCAATGCCCAGGCCCTTGAACAGCCACAGCAGGTCTTCGGTGGCGACATTGCCAGTTGCACCCCTCGCATACGGACAGCCGCCAAGCCCCGCTACAGCGCTATCGAACCGGTGCACGCCCACCTCCAGGCAGCCGTAGACATTGGCAACCGCCTGACCGTAGGTGTCGTGAAAATGCCCCGATAGCCGGTTGAGCGGTAGCTCGCGCGCAGCCGCCTCAAACACGCGCTTCACATGGGAGACGGTTGCCACACCGATGGTGTCGGCGATACCGATCTCGTCACAGCCCAGATCGCGCGTTCGCCGCACCAGGTCGATCACCGATTCGAGGGGTACATCGCCCTGATAGGGGCAGCCAAATGCCACCGAGATCACGGCGCGCAGCCGCAGGAAGTGCGCCTTCGCAGCCAGGGCCACCGGGCGAAATCGCTCGATGCTTTCAGCAACCGAACAATTGGTGTTGCGCATTGAAAACGCCTCGCTCGCCGCGCCAAAGATCACCACCTCATCCACTCGGCTCGCAAGTGCTGCTTCGAAACCTTTCAGGTTGGGGGTGAGCGCAGACAAGGTGAGCCCCTCACGCCGCGGCAGGCGGGCGAGAACCTCGGCAGCATCAGCCATCTGCGGCACCCATTTCGGTGATACGAAGGAGGTGACCTCGAGCTGCGAGACCCCGGCGGCGAGCAGTCGCTCACAGAGCTTGATCTTCACATCGGTGGCAAGTGGCGACTTTTCGTTCTGAAGGCCGTCACGCGGGCCGACCTCGGTGATGAACACTCGGGCGGGCAGGGTGTTGAGCATGGGGAGGGCTTTCCTGGAGGGCTGATTCAGTAGGCGCGTCTGCGGTCCACCAGACCGCTGGGCGCCTCACCTTGGCCAAGCTGCGTGATGCGGCGCGCCACCTGGCAAGCTGACTCGCTCACGACAGTCATCGCTGCCACATGAGGCGTGAGGCGCACCTGCGAGTGGGTCCAGAAGCGATGCTCGCACGGCAGCGGCTCAGTGCGAAATACGTCGAGCGCAGCGCCGGCGATCGCCCCTGAGTCGAGGGCAGCAAGCAGCGCCTCCTCGACCACCAGGTCGCCTCGCGCAACGTTGATGAGGAAGGCCCCGCGCGGCAGCCGCGCAAGGTGCGTAGCGTCAAACAGGTGGCGGGTCGCAGGCGTGAGCGGCGCTGCAAGCACCAGCACCTGGGCACCTGCCAGGAACGGCTCAAGCCCGTGCGAGTCGTCAAAGCATTCAATGCCGGCAAGCGCGCGAGGCGAGCGGGAGTAGCCCCGCACCGCGAAGCCGAGCGCGGTCAGCGCACGCGCAATCGCCTCGCCCATCTTGCCCAGGCCGAACACCCCAACGGTGGAGCTCGCCGGGCTTGCGTAGGGCCACTCCTGCCAGACACCCGCGCGCTGCTGCGCCTCATAGCGGTCATAGCGATAATGAAAGCGCAGCACCTCGTGCGCGCAATAGGCTGCCATCTGCTCGGCCATACCTCCATCTTCGATCCGATAGACCGGGAGCGCCGCGGGCAGCGTCGGGTCGTTCAGCAGCCAGTCAACGCCTGCGCCGGCAGCAAAGACTGCAGCGAGTCTGGGCTGGCGCGCGAAAAAACCGGGTTGCGGCCGCCACAGCACCGCATAGTCGGCGGCGGGCGCATCAGCCGAATCGGTCAGAACCCGGGCGTGCGGTAACGCCTCGCCTAGCGCCTGGGCCCACTCAGGCGCGGCGTCAGCGCTTTGCAGGCCCAGCACGATGGTGGGCGATGCTCCCGACAGAGGTGAGGCGCCCCGCCCTCGCTCGGCACCAGAAGATAAACCGGTCATGCTGCCCCCGCTGCAATCGGCTCGATCGCAAGAAGCGCCGCGCCCTCCTGCACCTGTGAACCCGTCGCATGAAGGATCGCGGTGACGCGACCCGCTTCCGGCGCGGTGATCACATGCTCCATCTTCATCGCCTCGAGCACCGCGAGCGGCTGGCCACGCTCGACCAGCGCTCCCACCTCCACCATGAGTGCCACCACCTTGCCGGGCATAGGTGCAGCAAGACTGCCCACATCCGCGGCCGTATCATCAGGATTGCCTCCAGGCGGCAGCACCGCGACGCGAAGTGCACGACCCCGCTCCGATAAGAGGACAGATGACCCATCAATGAGCGCGCCGCAGCGAACGGCTTCGGAGCCAACCAGTGCGCTTAAGGCGCCCTGTGCCATGTCGAGCCGTGGGTCGGCGATGCAGACCACCTGATCGCCAGCGAATGCGGTAAAGCCCGCACCGGATCGGGCGGGTTCGATCCGCAGTTCGCATTGCTCGGTATCGGTCGCAAGCCTCAGCCAGCGGGCGCCCTGCCCATGCACCCGCCAGCTATCGGCGGCCCGCCACGGGTCGGTCCATTCGGCCTCGAGAGCCCCTGCGGCGGCGGTGCCGCGCACGACGCCCCCCACCCGTATGCGGCGTGCGCCCTCTGCCGACTCATTCGCCAGCCACGCTGCGGCGGCCACCGCCCAATCGCGCATCGCCATCGGGGTGGACGGCGGTAAAACCGTCGACCGCTCGCGTTCGATCAATCCGGTATCAAGGTCGGCCGAGGCGAACGCTGGCGACTGCATCAGGCGATACAGGAAGGCTGCGTTGGTAGACACGCCTGCAATTCGAACCTGGGAAAGCGCCTGTGCCATCCGCGCGCGCGCCTGATCACGGTCTGCTCCCCAGGTAACAAGCTTGGCAATCATCGGGTCATAGTGGGGCGTGATCACATCGCCCGCGCGAACCCCACTGTCGATCCGCAGCGCCGCCGGCTCACCCTGCATGCCTGCCCCCACCGAGAAGCTTGCCGCAGGCGGCAGATACAGCGTACGCAGCGTCCCGGTGGAGGGCAGAAACCCGCGTTCGGGATTCTCGGCATAAAGCCGTACCTCGATCGAATGTCCGCGTCGCGCAAGCGCGGACTGCGAAAGCGGCACTGCTTCACCCGAGGCCACGCGCAACTGCCCCTCGACCAGATCGACGCCGGTGAGCAT
>SYIM01000032.1 GCA_005798775.1 Burkholderiales bacterium | reverse complement strand
TGATTGCGGGCGACGCGCAGGGCTACTCTGATGCCCTGCTCGGGATTTTTGATTCGATCGCGCCGGCCGCTGCGGCTGCGCTGGATGCGCTCGGTGCGGGTGATCTCGAGCAATTTCATTGCATCCTCGCGCCCACGGTTCCGCTGTCGCGCCATATCTTTCGCGCGCCCACCCGGTTCTACAAAACGGGCGTGGTATTCATGGCCTGGCTCAATGGCCACCAGGATCATTTCGTGATGGTGGGTGGGCAGCAGAGCACACGCCATATCGTGCACTTTGCGGAAATCTTCCGGCTGGCCGATCAGGCTGGACTACTCACCGATCCTGAGCGCGCATGCAACAGGATGACGTCACTTCTGGCCGTGCACGGTATCCGATGAATTCCGTCGCCATGTCGATTCCAGCGCTGTCGCTCAACACCGCGACGGTGCGCGAGCAGTGGAACCTCGCGCAAATGATCGAAGCGTGTGCTCGACACAGGATTCCGGGCATTTCGCCCTGGCGCGACAAGCTCGCTGAACTCGGCGTGACAAAGGCCGCCGCGATGATTCGGGCCCACGGGCTGACCGTCACGGGTCTTTGCCGAGGCGGTATGTTTCCCGCAGCCACTGAGGCAGGCCGCAGGGCGGCCATTGCGGATAACCTGCAAGCGATCGATGACGCAGCCACCCTCGGTGCGAGATGCCTGGTGCTGGTTTGCGGTGGGCTGCCTGTCGGGTCGCGCGATCTGCCAGGTGCGCGGGCCATGGTGCGTTACGGCATTGCCGCCATCCTCAGCCACGCGCGGGCCGCAGGGGTGGCGCTTGCGATCGAACCGCTTCATCCCATGTACGCGGCCGACCGCTGCTGCGTCAATACGCTGGCCCAGGCGCTTGATCTGTGTGATGACATCGATCCGGAACGTGCGCCGCTGCGAAACGGCGCCTCGGTTGCAGCATTGGGCGTTGCAGTCGACGCTTACCATGTCTGGTGGGATCCCGAGCTTGACCGATCGCTTGCACGCGCCGGTGCCGATCGGCTGCTCGCTTATCACATCTGCGACTGGCTCACGGAAACGCGCGATCTGCTCCTTGATCGCGGTATGCTGGGCGATGGCGTGATTGATTTGCGCTCGCTCGGACGGCGTGTTCGGGCGGCGGGCTACAGCGGCTTTGATGAGGTAGAGATCCTGTCGCGACACTGGTGGTCAGTGGAGCCCAATGCCGTGCTCGCCACCATTCGCGAGCGCCATCCTGCCTGCGTGGCCTGACGGGGGCGGACGTGAAAGGGGCGCTCATGCTCGGATGTATCGCTGACGATTTCACCGGCGCAACCGATCTTGCCAACAACCTGGTGCGAGCGGGCATGCGGGTCATGCAAACGATCGGTATACCCACCGAGCCGCTCGGTGCCGATGCTGACGCAGTGGTGGTGGCACTCAAGTCCCGCACCATCGAACCCTCGCTTGCTGTGGAACAGTCGCTTGCTGCGCTCCAGTGGTTGCGCTCGCTCGGGGCGCGGCAGATCTACTTCAAGATCTGTTCAACTTTTGATAGTACGCCCCGGGGTAATATCGGTCCGGTGACCGATGCGCTCATGGATGCGCTCGCTTGCGATTTCGCTGTCGCCACACCCGCTTTTCCTGACAACGGACGGACGGTATTCCGTGGGCATTTGTTCGTTGGGGAACACCTACTGAGCGACAGCGGCATGCGCAATCATCCGCTCACCCCCATGACGGACTCGAATCTGGTTCGGGTAATGCAGGCGCAGAGCCGGCATCAGGTGGGGCTGATCGACTACCGCTGTGTGGCACAGGGCCCTCAGGCGATTCGCGCGCGGATAGCGCAGTTGCGGGTCGATGGCGTCGGGATCGCTGTAGTGGATGCCATCTCAAACGACGATCTTCTCCGGCTGGGCGCCGCGCTGAGCGATGCCCCGCTGATGACGGCGGGCTCCGGCCTGGCCATTGCGCTGCCGGCCAATGTCGGAATTTCGCCCTCGCCGGCTGCGGCGACGCTGCCGCCAGCCAGGGGAGCAGCTGTCGTGATGTCGGGCAGCTGTTCGCTTGCCACGCTTGCACAAGTTGCGCATTTCCGGTCGCAGGGTGGGTGGGTGCTGGCGCTCGACCCGCTTGAACTGGCCGCCGACGGCGAGCGGCTGATCGCCGGCGCAATCGATGCAGCCGCGGCGAGGCTGTCATCCGTTCCCCTGTTGATTACCTCGAGTGCTACCGCCCGTGAGGTACGCGATGCGCAGGCTCAGCTCGGTGTTGAGGCCGCGGGCGCGCTGGTCGAGGCAGCGCTTTCACGCATCGCGGTGGCACTGGTCGAGCGTGGCGTCGGCCGCTTGGTGGTGGCGGGAGGGGAGACCTCGGGTGCATGCGTGCAGGCTCTGGGGATCCATCAGCTTCGCATCGGTTCGCAGATCGACCCGGGCGTCCCATGGTGTCATGCGGCTCAGGTGATGGGTCATAGGGACGGTTTGCATCTTTGCCTCAAATCCGGCAACTTCGGGGCCGACGATTTCTTCACGCGCGCCTTCAGGCTTCTGGACTCTGGCGTATCGCCATGAATGCGTCCTACGCGCGCGAGGAAATCTGTCGAATTGGGCGAAGCCTGTTCGATCGTGGCTATGTGCACGCCACGGCCGGCAATATCAGCGTGCGGCTGGATGATGGGGGGCTTCTGATCACTCCCACCGATGCGTGTCTGGGTTTTCTCGATCCAGGCGCGCTTGCGCATCTTGGCCCGGACGGGCAGCAGCTCTCGGGCGAACAGGCCAGCAAGACTGCAGTACTGCATCGGCGCATCTATGCACAGGCGCTCGTCTGGGATCCCGGCACGCGCTGCATCATCCACACGCACAGCGCGCACTGCGTGGCGATCACGCTGGCGCCATGCGGCGCCGAACTGCTAGCACCCATCACGCCCTACTTCGTGATGAAGGTCGGTCATGTGCCGGTCATACCCTATCACCGTCCTGGCGCGCTCGAGGCTGCCAACGCAGTGGCAGAGCAGATCGAACGCTATGGGCGCGCGGGTCAACCGATCCGTGCGGTGATGCTCTCTCGATTGGGGCCTACTGTCTGGCAGGACAGCCCGGCGGCTGCGATGGCTGTGCTGGAAGAGCTTGAGGAAACCGCGCGACTCGTTCGCCTCGCGCATGCGCCCCTTGTCCCGCTCGATGAGGTGGCCATTGAAGAACTGCGGCGCGCTTTTGGCGCGCGCTGGTAAAGGGAGGAAAAACCTTGCCGAAATTTGCCGCCAACCTGTCGATGCTCTATCCGGAACTGTCGTTTATTGAGCGGTTCGGCGCTGCCGCCGCCGATGGCTTCGAGGCTGTTGAATTCCTCTTTCCCTACGATTTCGAACCGGTGGTGCTGGCGGACCAACTGGTCCGTCACGGGCTGAAGCAGGTGTTATTTAACGCGCCGCCAGGGGACTGGGCCCAAGGCGAGAAGGGGCTCGCGTGTCTACCCGGACGCGAGGTGGAATTTCTAGCGGCGATTGATCGTGCGCTGGTCTACGCACGGGCGCTCGCTTGCCCGCGGGTCCATGTGATGGCAGGCATCATGCCTGCAGCTATTGCCTGCGAGACGCTTCGCGCCACCTACGTGGCGAATTTTCGCGTAGCAGCCCGTCGCGCTGCGCCGTTTGGCGTCACGCTGCTGATTGAGCCTCTCAACCAGCGTGACAACCCGGGCTATTTCGTCAGCCGCCAGGATGACGCGCATGCGCTCATCGAAGAAATTGGCGAACCGAATGTGGGGGTGCAGATGGATCTCTATCACTGCCAGATCGTCGAGGGTGATGTGGCGATGAAGATCCGTCAGTGGCTACCCACAGGACGCGTATCACATTTGCAGATCGCGGGCGTACCCGAACGGCATGAACCGGATATCGGCGAGCTCAACTATCGCTATCTGTTTGCGGTGCTGGATGAGGTTGCCGCGCAATGCGGATGGCAGGGATGGGTAGGGTGCGAGTACCGACCCGCACGCGGGTCGGTGGCCGGCGGCACCCGCGCCGGCCTCGCCTGGCGCACCGACCGTTAGGCTGAGTGCTACGCAGTTGCCCGGTCCCACGCAATTGGGAAAACATGGTCGTCCGCAGGATAGTGTCCGGCTTCCAGCACTGGGTCGCCCGTCACCCGCATGGTGGCGGGCCGTGGATCCCACACAGCATCCGGGCCGAAGTAGCGGTTGGAAATGGCTGCGCGTCGCCGGGTAGGCGAGAAGTTGCCTTCCGAACCATGAACGGTGAGCGGGTGATGCACCAGGCAGTCGCCTGCTTTCATGGTCCATGACAGAAAGCGATATTGGGGGTCGCTGCGCAGCAGGCTGAAGTTGGGGCATTCCTCAAGCTCGGACTTGAAGCGCGGATCCTTGTCGGGAATGGCCGCGCGATAGAACTTGTTCCAGTGATGGGACCCTGCAATGTACTCAAGCGAGCTGTTGTCGGGACCTACATCGGTAAGCGCCACCCAGATTGACAGGATCTGATTGCCGCGCATGGGCCAGAACGGCAGATCGTGATGCCAGTCGGTCATCTCCGAAGTGTTGGGTTCCTTCACAAAGACCTGGTCATAGAACATTCGTACACGGTCAGCGCCCATCAGGGTGGCGGCGATTTCGGCATTGGGTGATTCGAGTGCCCAGGCGCGAAAGTCATTATCCCAGTGCCAAACAAACGAATTGATATGGTAGCGGCCACTTTTGCCACCCATAGCCTGGGTGACCTCACGCGGGCGGGCGAGCGGGTGCGAGGTGTCCATCACGCGGTTGACCGCTTCGTTCATGCGCTCGATCCAGTCTTGATCGAACATCTGGCGTAGGCAGACAACGCCATTGCGATCGAAATCGGTGCGGTCTTGCGCGGTGACTGGATTCAATGGCCGTCGGTTCATAGTGTATCCCCGGTATCGTCAGGATGAAAAGCCCCAGCTGGTGATAGGCCAGGATGCGACCTCGGCGGCTGAGTTCGCAAGTGCGGCGACATAACGGTCTGGACGAAGGAGCGCGTGCTGCGCGCCCAGCGACTCCAGCCACCCACCTAGCGCAGGGTCGCTGAGCTGGCAGGCTTTGAGCCGCTCGAGCACGGTGCGTGCATCGGGCGATGCCGGCAGCGATTCAGGTGCTGAGGTCAGCAGCGCAAACCGGTCTGCCACCAGCGCATCATCGAGCAGACGACCGTCTGCCAAGCGAGGCTGTGGCGCCAGGATGCCGGTCAGGGCCTGCCCCGTGTGGGCACCTCGCCCGAGTGTGGGTGACAGGTTGACAATTTCGGTGGTGCCCTCGCGTGTGAAGCGCCGATCGCGCAGCGCGGCAATCGCCGGGTCGGTGGTCTGAATGATCTCGCCCAGCCGCATGGCGGTATCGATGAATTCACGAACATGCGGTAGCCGCTCGCTCTCGTAGCTGTCCAGAATGAACTCTGCGGCCTCACCGTGCACCACAGCAGCCAGCTTCCAGGCGAGATTGGCTGCGTCTCGAATGCCAGCACACATGCCTTGTCCGAGAAACGGGGGCGTCTGATGGGCGCTGTCCCCGGCGAGCAGCAGCCGACCTGCGCGCCATCGCGAGGCGATCAGTGAATGAAAGGTGTACAGAGCCGATCGGACGAGCTTCGCCTGGTCTGGGCGGATCCAGGGCGCAAGTAGCGCCCAGAGATTGGCGGGTTCGAGGAGGGTCTGCGGGTCATCGCCCGGCATCACCATGATTTCCCAGCGCCGGCGGCGGCCGGTGACATTGACGAAGGTCGTTGGGCGGGCTGGGTTGCAGTACTGGACCGTGGGTTGCGGCAGGGCGACCTCGCTGGTCAACTCGACATCAACCACCAGCCATTCCTGGTGCAGACCCAGATCGTGGAGGGGGCCGCTGATCACCTCGCGCACGATGGATCGCGCCCCGTCGCAACCCACTACCCAGCGTGCGCGCAGCACCTCATCGGTGCCTGCAGCATGCATGCTGCGTACGCGGACCGCGACTTCATCAGCATGCTGCGTGATGTCAAGCGCCTCGAGGCTGTTTCGGACCTCGACGCAGCCGAACCGATCGAGCGCACGCCGCAGCGCGTCTTCCAGGTCGGGCTGGTGGAACAGATAGTTAGTTGCCCAGCCTTGTGGTCCCTTTATAGCGGCGGGCTTTCGCTCGAGCATCAACAGCCCCTGGGCGTTCACATATTGCATCCCCGAGGAGGGCCGCAGATGGGGTTCCAGGGCCGCAGCAAGCCCCATGTTCTGAAATACACGCATCACCTCGCCGTCGTAATGCACGGCGCGCGGCAGTTCGAGGAATCCGGGTTCGCGATCGATGACCAGCGTGTCCAGCCCCTTTGCTCCCAACAGGTTGGCCAGTGTTGCACCCGTGGGACCCAGGCCGATGATGAGCACATCGTGAACGCGATCGCAGCTCATGCGCTTTTCTGTGCGGGTGGGCGGGCGATGGAAGTCACGCCTGCTCGGTGACCAGGTCTGTCACCGAGGTCGGCCAGTCGGAGACTGATCGCCTGGCCAGCGGCGCGGATGCGCCCGGTCAGGCGATCAAGGTCGGTGACGGCAAGCCGTTCGCGCGGCAGCGCGGCGATCACGCTGCCAAGGATGTCGCCGTCGGCTGCGAAAACGGGCGCCGCCACCCCGACATAGCCAGGGTCCAGCTCGCCATGCGATATGGCGAACCCCAGACGACGGATCGCAGCAAGTGCCAATCGGACGTCTTCCCAGTGATCGCCAAGCTTGGCATCGCGTGCATCGGCACGATGCGTGTCGTAGAGCCTTCGAAGGCGCGCCCGCGGAAAATGCGCCACGATGATTTTCGATCCGGCACCACGAAACGGCGGCAGCGGGCGGCCGCGCCCGAAGCTGAGCGGAAGCCGCTCCAGCCCATGCTGCTGGTGGGTGGTGACGATGTGATCGCCATAACGGCCTATCAGGTTCACTTCGAAGCCGGTGGCCGATGACAGGTCAGGGATCACCGACAGTCCGGCCCGCAGCAACGGGTCGCTTCGCCGGATCTGCCAGTCGAGTTCGATGATGCGCGGCCCGAGCGCGTAGATGCCTGGCGCAAGCCGCACCAGCAAGCCGCTCGCAACCAGTTCGCGCAGATAGCGATAGGCTGTGGGCCGAGTGAAGCTCAGCGATTCGGCGATGGCATCTGCGCTGAGCGTGGGGCGGTCGGACCCAAACAGGCCGAGAATCGCGAGCGAGGATCCGAGGCTGCTCATGGGAACAAATGGGCGTTCATGACCTTGAATATCTCAAATGCTGACATTTTCTTCAAGCAAAAAGCCACTATTTAGTGGTTCGTTGCGGTCAATTCTTGAATATTGACATTTCTTGAATATCCACTACATTGGCTCGCACAACACTCACCAGGAGACACCCATGGGCCCCCGTATCCAACGACTCCGAGTCCGTGCGCTCTGTGCTGCGGCAGCGCTCGTCATGGCTGGCGCCAGTGCTGGCGTTCAGGCGCAGACCGTCAAGCTGAAGTTCGCTATTTTTTCGCCCGATAAAGAAGCTACCTTTCAGAGCGTATTCAAGCCCTTTGCCGAGGCGGTCAACAAGGAGGCGGGCGGCGCCATCGAGATCGAACTGTTCCCTAACGGAGCGCTGGGGCGAAGTCCTGTTCAGCAGGCGCAGATGGTGCTTGATGGCGTGGCGGATCTTGCGTGGGTGATCGCTTCCTACACGCCCGGTCGTTTTCAGGAAAACGAGGTGTTCGAACTGCCCGGTGTATTTGCTGACCTGCGCGAGGCGACACTGGTTTTCACAAGGCTCGTGAACAGCGGAAAGATCCGCGGCTACGACGATTTCTTCCCGATCGGTCTGTTCGGGACAGCCCCTTACAGCCTGCATTCGCGCTCGGCGATCAATTCGATTGCGGACATCAAGGGCAAGAAGATCCGCACCTCCGGCGCCATTGAAAGCGAAACCATCAAGGCGTTGGGAGCTGTTGCGATCGGCATGCCCGTCACCGAGGTGCCCGAGGCGATCAGCCGCGGCACGATCGAAGGCACCACCTCGCATCCCGCGCCGCTGGTCGACTTCGGTATTTCCCGCGTCACAAGTGCCCACTATTTCACCCAACTGGGTGTGGTGCCGCTCGCCATGCTGATGAATCGAAAAAAATTCGATTCACTTTCCAAGACTGCGCAGGACGCGATCCGCAAATACAGCGGCGAATGGACGGCCGCGCGATTCAACGAAGGCATTGGAAACTACAACGCATCGGTGGTAAAGCAGCTGCAGGCGGATCCCAAGCGCAAGGTGGTTTTCCCCTCTCAGGCAGACCTCGATGCCATGCAGCCGGCTTTCCAGGCGGTGATCGACACATGGGTCGCCAAGAGCCCCCGCAACAAGGAACTGCTGGCGCTGGTCAGAGCTGAACTCGCCAACGTTCGGGCGGGGCGCTGAGCCCCGCTGAAGGTGAGCACCCCTGCGACGGAAGGTGACCGATGAAGGGGCGCCTGTGAAAGATCGATCGGCGCCTGCCCGGGGGGTGCACTCAGCCTCGGAGCATGCGGGTGCGGCCTTGGGCGGGCTGTCATGGTTGGAGCGATTCGGTCTGATAGCATCCCGGGCGCTGTCAGCGCTCGGTCTCGCAGGGCTCATGTTCCTCGCGCTCATGACGCTGTTTGACGGGCTGGCGCGCTGGCTCCTCAATCAACCGATTGAGGGGGTGCGTGACCTGGCCGCGGTGACCGTGGCACTTGCGGTCACCTGCTGCCTGCCGGTCGGATTGATGGAGCGAAGCAACATTTCGATTCGGCTGGCCTCGCATGTGCTCGGGGCGCGCGCCGGCCGGCTGCTCGATGCAGTGGCTGCCCTCATCACCGCGGTGGTCATGGCCACCTTTGGCTGGCAGTTTCTGGTCTTCGCCGGAAAGATTGCGCGTGCCGGTGAAACCACCTGGATTCTCAAGATTCCTACCGCGCCGTTCTGGTACGGGGTCTGCGCCATTTTTGCGTTGGCGTTTGCGGTACAGGTGATTGTTGTGGTGCTTGAGGCTGGGCGCCTGCTCGGACGGTTTGAACACGCAATTCGGAGCGGCGAGTGAGCGCGTTCGCGATCGGCGGGCTGGGGCTCCTTGCACTTTGTGTACTGATTCTGCTTCAGATACCGATCGGTATCGCGATGATAGTTGTGGGCGTGGTGGGCTATGCCCTGCAGTCTGGCTGGGGGCCGGCCATGACGGTCCTGGCGGGTGAGTCAGCGGGCCTGCTCTCAAGCGTCGATCTTGCGACCGTGCCGCTCTTTCTAATGATGGGAACGTTTGCGAGTGCAGCTGGGTTTTCTCGCGACATCTACCGCGCGGCGGCATGCTGGTTTGGCCATTTTCGTGGCGGACTCGCCTATTCAACCATGGGAGGGTGCGCGGTGTTTGGTGCTGTTTGCGGATCATCCACCGCTACCGCCGCAACCTTCGCCAAAGCGGCTTTGCCCGAGATGCTGGCCAGGGGCTATTCACCTGCGTTTTCAGCGGGGACCATCGCCGCAGGCGGGACCTTGAAAGCGCTGATCCCGCCTTCAATTGTCATGATCCTTTATTGCGTGGTCACCAAAACCTATATTTTCGACCTGTTCTACGCTGCGCTGGTGCCGGCGGCGATTGCACTGGCGCTCAACCTGCTTGCCATTCGTCTGATCGTCTGGTGGCGGCCCGCTCTGGCACCGGTGAGCGAACGCATGCCACGTTCGGAGAAGTGGCGGGCGCTTCGCGAGGCCTCGCCCGTGCTGATGCTGATGGCGTCGATCTTCGCCGGGCTCTACAGCGGTGTCTTTACGGTTAACGAGGCGGCGTCGGTCGCCGCGATTCTGTCGCTTCTGTTCGCAGTGCTGCGTCGCCGGATGAGCTGGGAGGCGGTCTGGCAAGGGCTACGCGAAACAGCGAGCGCCACCGCAATGATTTACACGATCATCATTGGCGCCTCGGTGTTTTCGTATTTCATCACGCTCGCACGCGTGCCCGAGGCGCTGGTCGGGTTGATTGGCAGGCTTCCGGTTCCCGAGATCGGCATCGTCGCTTGCCTGCTGATTGCCTACCTCGCGCTGGGTGCAATATTCGATGAAATCGCAGCCATGCTCATCACCTTGCCGTTTGTGCTGCCAGTCATCGAAAAAATGGGGTTCGATCCGGTGTGGTGGGGCGTGGTCAACGTGGTAGTCGTTGAGTTGGGCATGATCATTCCGCCCATCGGTATCATCGTGTTTGTGCTTCACGGGCTGGCGCCACACATTGCCATCCGCGACATCTACCGCGGCGTGGCACCGTTTATCGCAGCAGATCTGGTGTTGCTGGTGGTGTTGGTGGCATTTCCAGGACTCGCCATGTGGCTACCCACGCTTTTGAAGGGCTGAGAGACCTCGCCATGAGCTCGGCGTGCCTTGCCGTGTTCAAGCGTATGCGTCGTAGGGTCGAGGCTAAACTCGCGGCGTTGCTCAAAACCTGAGCCCGCATTCTTTCATCCCATGCGCGGTTCGCGGAGACCTGACATGAAATGGTGCAGATTCGAAGCGTCTGGCAAGACAGCGTTTGGAATTATTGAAGATGACTCGGTGGTGCCGGTTCGTGGCTCGCCGTTTGGCAGTTACGAGCGAACGGCCGAGCGGCTGGCGCTCGATGCTGTTCGGCTGCTGGTGCCGGTGGTACCTGGCACCTTTTTCTGCGCGGGTCTGAACTATGCCGGGCATGTCCGAGAAGTGGCAGCGAAAATCGGCGAATCGCCCAAGCTGCCCTCGCGCGCAGAAATTGGCTATCGCGCCAACAATGCGCTGATTGCCCACGGCGAAGACATCGTGAAGCCACGCGATGCGACCGATCAGTTCCAGTACGAGGGCGAGCTGGTGGCGGTGTTCGGCAAGCCCGCTCGCAAGGTCTCGCACGAGCAGGCGCTTGATAGCGTGCTGGGCTGGACCATCGGTAACGACGTGAGCGAACGCAGCTGGCAGAAAAGTGATCGTACTTTCTTCCGATCGAAGAACTGTGACACTTTCAAGCCGATGGGGCCGTGGTTTGTGACCGGGCTTGATTACCGCACCCTGCGAACCGTCATCCGTCTGAACGGCCGTCAGGTTGACAGCTTCGATACCGCCGACATGATCTTCCGACCCGAGGTGTTCATCAGCGAAACCTCGCGTTACTGCACCATCAGCCCCGGCGACGTGATGTGGTTCGGTACTGAAGGCAAGCAGGAAAACATGAAACCCGGTGACGTGATCGAGATCGAGATCACCGGAATCGGTGTGCTGCGTAACCAGGTGGTGGCGGCATCTGACTGAAGGCTGGGTGCTCTGAGGGCACGTCTGCTCAGCCTGCCTCGCGAAGCGGTGGTGCGCCTTCGGGTGGCATGATTTCCCCCGTATTGAGAACGAATGCAATCGTGGTGTAGTAGCCGCAGAGCGCAACCAGATCGAGCACGCCTGCCCGTCCAAAGCGTCCGACGGCTTCCTCGTAGACCGGGCCAGGGGCTGCGCCGCAGCGGAACGTGCCCAGTACGAAATCATGAATCACGCGCTGGTCGTCGTTCATATCATGCGGGATCTCATTTCTCTGAATGGCGCGGATGATGCCGTCGGGCAGGTCAGTGCGGCTGCGCGCAATGCGTTCATGAGCGAACCACTCGTACTGGCAGGTCCAGTGCCTCGCCACCAGCAGAATGGCCAGTTCGATCAGCGTGGGCGAGAGGGTTGACCGAAAGCGCAGATATTCGCCCACCTGCTCGAGGACGTCGGTGAGGTCAGGGTTATGAAGCAAGGCGAGAAAGGGGCCACGAACCGAGCCGCGAGGACCACCGGAAATTCGTGCTGCGATCTCTTTTTGGCGCGGCGTAAGCTGGTCGTCCGGGGTTGCAGGAAAACGGGGTTTGCTCACGATGGGTCTCCGGTTCAAGGTATTTCGATTCTAGCAACCAGGTGGCTAGCAACCAGGTGACCTTGACATTGCGCGGCAATGAGCGAGACGATTCGTGCAAGCTGCGGGTCGTCCTGTTGCCATCCAATTTGCCGCGGCGCTTCACGGAGACTTCAATGCGCGCATTGATGCTGGCCCTTGCATCATTCGTTCTGTTGGCTGCCGCGCCGGTGGCCAGGGCAGATTCTTTTCCAAGCGAAACCATCCGGATCATCGTGCCCTATGCCGCAGGCGGTATCGCCGATGTGCTAGCCCGACTGGTCGGCACACGAATGGAAGCTACGTTTCGGCAGCCGGTAATCGTGGAAAACAAGGCGGGTGCAAACGGCACCATCGCGCAGCAATTCGTCGCGGGGGCCAAGCCTGACGGCTATACGCTATTGCTGGGTAATACCAGTACGCAGGTGGTCAACGCGCATTTGTATACCAAACTCCCCATCAATATCGCCAAGGCGTTTCAGCCCATCGGCCTGATCGCGGCCTCGCCGATGATGCTGGTGGTGTCTGCCACGAGCCCGGCCAGCAATGTCGCCGAGCTACTGGCAGCCGCCCGCACCAGTGCCGCACCGCTCAATTTTGGATCGGCCGGCAACGGCTCGGCTTCACATCTCTCTTTGGTACTGCTCGCGACCCAGGGTAAGGTTTCGCTTAATCATGTGCCCTACAAAGGCACAGCACAGATCGCCCCCGACCTCATTGGGGGGCGGCTCGATGCCTACTTTGATGTGCCGACTACAGCTATGCCGCTCCTTAAGTCGGGCAAGCTCAAGGCGATTGGCGTGGCGAGCCGAGATTCCCAACCCGCGCTTCCTGGTGTGGCCCCGATTGCAGCGACGCTGCCCGGCTTTGAAATGATCACCTGGCTTGGGTTGTTTGGTCCGGCAGGTGTTCCAAAGGAGCGCGTTGATCGATTGAACCGGGCGCTGGCAACGATCCTGGCCGAACCGGCGCTTCGTCAGCAGCTGATCGATCAGGGAAACGAAGTACGCCCCGGTACGGCTACCGAATTCGAATCCTTCATCGCCGGTGAGATGACCCGTATTGGTGAAGTGATTCGCGCCGCGGGCATCAAACTCGACTGATATTGCTGTCCCAACACAGTTCTTACCTAAGGACAACCCGATGGCCCGCATCCGCCATATTGCCATTGCCACGCAGGACCCGGACAAGGCGCTTGAGTTCTATTCCAACACCTTCGGTTTCCGAAAGCTGAAAGCGCTTGATAACGAACGCGCGCGCGGCTACATGGTGACCGACGGGTCGATCAACATCGTGCTGCTGAAATTCAAGACCGACCAGCTGGGCAAGGGCATGGACTACGTCGGACTCCATCATTTCGGCGTCCACACCGATGAAGCCGACGATGTGGTGGAGCGGGTATTTTCCAACGGAGGCGAGCAGTATATCGATGAGATGGAGCTCAAGCCGGTGGATGACGGCAAATACCGTCGTCCGGACAAATTCCGCGGCTTCGAGGGCATGGTGTTCGATGTGGCCGATGCTCCCTGGCCTGGCACCCGCGAATACGACAAGAAATAGGGCCCGAGGCGCCTAGCGCGCGAGCGGATCGGGTCGCACCTGAATTTTAACGGCGCGCGGCCGCGAGCCCTTTCCTCCCTCCATGAGCCAGGGCGTGCGGTCGCCGCTGGTGCTCCAAAGGCCGCGCCCCTTCCAGCCCGCGCTAGGGTCGTCGATTCGTCCATCAAGTCCCTTGGCGTAGAACCCCATCGGGTAGGGAATCCGCAGCATGACCATATTGCCGTCTTTGAACGCAACAAAGCCGTCGTTCAGGTTGGCGGTGGAGATCGGGACATTCGGCCCCAGACCTAGCGTGTTGTGATGGTCTACCCACGTGTAGTAGCTGGCTTCGGCGCTGCTGTCGGGGACGCCATCAAAGCCAGGCCCAGGGTAACGATGCAAGGACCAGCCCTCAGGACAATGATCGCCCGTGGCGGATGGCCCGTTTAGTGGGCCCTTGCAGCGTCGACGGTCGAACCGACCGAGATGTCCGCTGGACATCGAGGCCCACAGCACGCCGTCCAGATCGATATCGCCGCCACGGATACCGAGCGCCTCCTTGGGAATAGCGTAGAACTCGCTCAGTCGGGTGCCCGGGTCGAAGCGCAGAAAGCCGGCGCGGCCTGCAAACGTGCCGCTCGCATACCAGATTGAGCCATCGCGAGGATGGGGCATGACCGCATACGGCCCGGACCCCGGGTTGATCCGCGTATCGCGCGCGCTATCCGCGGGCTTGCCCGGCTCGGTCCATTCGTCGAGTTCGCCGTTAGCGTTGGTGTCCAGAACAAAGGGTGCCCAACCTTGCGCGGCCGCCGCGTCTCCGGTTACGTCGAAGTGACGAGTGTTGATCCAACCGGCTACCTGGCCGGTACCGCTAAACCAAAGGGTGTGGTCGGGGTCGTAGCCAAACTGCGGATGATGGGTGCCGAAACAGGTGTCGAGAAAATGATATTGACCGGTCTTCGGATCGAGCATCGCAGCCTGTCGAGATGACTGCTGTAGGGGAAAGACCTTCGCTGAGGGATGCGAGGACCCTGCTTTACAGAAGTCGGGGTTAGGTTGCGCTCGGACCGAAACAGCCATCCAGAGCCGCCCCTGATGGTCAAACATCGCATTGTGGTTGTTGGCCCGGGTGTCCCAGAGAATACGGTCGCCCCAGTACGGTGACGGCTGCATCGGCTCCACCGCGCCCGCGTGACCGGGGCCCAGCGAAACCGGCATGTTCGGATCTCGCACGGGCATCTTGTAGGTGGTGACCTCATGCGTCTTCGGATTCAGAATCGGCATGTTGTCGGTGCTGTACTCCGGGGACCCGTAGAGGAGACCCCATGCGTTGACAGTGGGGTTGCGTCGATCGGAGGAGATCAGGTCATGCAAATATTTTTCAGGGTCAGACCACTCCCAGGATGTGATGACAATGTTCCGCTCAACGCCCTGTGGGCGCTCGGGACGATGGCGTGGCAATTCGCCTCGAGCAATGCGGTCAGTCCAGTCGCCAAAGTAACGGAAAGGCGCGCCACCAAACTGGCCGGCGATGCGTAGCGTCATCGAGTATCCTGACTGACCCGACTGAATCCGCCTGACCCAGGCCTCGTGACCGGATGCAAAGCGCCCCAGTTGCGCGGGGATCGTACGGGTGGCAGCCTGACCCAGTTGGTGGCAGCCGATGCAGTCGACGTTGTTCATCTGACGTAACCAGTCGCCGCGGCTGATCTGCTTCGGAATATCGGTGGACCCGCCAAACGCTTCGGGCGGCGGAATCTTCATCATCGTGTACC
>SYIM01000350.1 GCA_005798775.1 Burkholderiales bacterium | reverse complement strand
GGCGTTCAGCCAGCCGCGGAAACAGACCAAAGACCCTGTCCAGGTCAGTGGCGATCCCCTCCCGATCAGTGCGCAGATACGCGCCCATCTGCAGGTTCTCGGTGATTGACATGCGGGCAAACACCCCCCGCCCCTCGGGCACCATGACCAGCCCCTCGCCCGCCAGATCCCAGGGGCCGCGACCTGTCACCGAACGACCCATGAATTGGATATCCCCCGCGCGAAGCGGCAGGAGCGCCGTCATGGCCTTCATGGTGGTGGTCTTACCCGCGCCATTGGAGCCAATCAGACAGACCAGCTCACCGGCGTCCACCCGGAGATCGATGCCCTTGACCGCCACGATGCCGCCGTAGCCAACCTCGGCACCACGTACATCAAGTACGGGAACGGTCATCTCAGTGGGCCCCAGCCGTGCCCAGATAGGCCTCGATCACGCGCGGGTCGCGCTGCACCTCGGCGGGCGGGCCAGCGGCCAGCTCGCGGCCGTAATCAAGCACGGTCACGCGGTCGCACAGGCCCATCACCAGCTTGACATCGTGCTCAATCAACAGGAGCGTACGCCCATCCCGGCGGATCTTTTCGATGAGCGCGCGCAGCTGCTGCTTTTCGGTGGCATTCATACCGGCGGCAGGTTCGTCGAGTGCGAGCAGCACCGGCTCGGTTGCGAGCGCGCGCGCGATTTCCAGCCTGCGCTGGTCGCCATACGAAAGCGTACGGGCATGGTAGGCAGCCAGTCGGGCGATACCCACGTAGTCAAGCAATTCGCGCGCGCGCTCGGCGATCTCGCGCTCTTCCCGTCGACACGCAGGCAGCCGGAGCACCGCCCCCACCAAACCGGATCGGCTCCGCAGGTGGCGCCCCACCATCACGTTTTCCAGTGCGGTCATCTCTCCGAACAGACGGATGTTCTGAAAGGTGCGAGCAATACCCGCCCGCGCCACCTCGTGCGCAGCCCGCGGCTCATAGGGCCGGCCCTGAAGCTCGAAGCGGCCCGCATCAGGCACATACAGCCCGGTGATGAGGTTAAAGAAGGTGGTCTTGCCTGCGCCGTTGGGACCGATCAGCCCGTAGATCTGGCCGCGTGCCACCGACACGCCCACCGAGTCGAGCGCCTGCAGTCCGCCAAAGCGCTTGCTCGCCCCTTCGACTTTCAGGACGGGAACGTCAGCCACGGGCCACCTTGTTACCGTGTTCCGGCGACGGCCAGAGGCCTCGTGGCCTTAACAGCATCACGATGATCATGGCGAGCGCAATCAGCATTTGCCGCAGGATGGCAGCGTCGAGCCGGCCACCGGTGAGTTCCTGCAGGGGACCCGCCACATAGCGGAGCACCTCGGGAAGAGCAGCAAGCAGCACTGCGCCCAGCACCACGCCAGGCAAGTGCCCCAGCCCGCCCAGCACCACCATGGCGACGATCATGATCGACTCCATGAGGCTGAACGACTCAGGCGAAATGAAACCCTGGAAGCCGGCAAACACCACGCCCGATACCCCGCCAAAGCTCGCGCCGGCGGCAAACGCAAGGAGCTTCATATTGCGGGTGTTGATGCCCATTGCCTTGGCCGCGATTTCATCTTCACGGATGGCCATCCAGGCGCGTCCGATCCGTGAGTGAGCCAGCCGGTGTGACACGATGATGGCGAGCACCACCAACGCCAGCAGCAACCAGTAGATGAGCGTGACCGAGGCGATTTCGAAGTCGCCGATTTCCAGACGGCGCGACAGCTTCCAGCCAAACATCTCGATTGCATCGATCTGGCCAACGCCGCGCGGGCCGTTGGTGAGGTTGATTGGATGATCGAGGTTATTGAGGAAGACGCGAATGATCTCGCCAAAACCCAAGGTGACGATGGCGAGGTAATCCCCCCGCAGTTTGAGCGTCGGAGCGCCCAGAAGAATGCCGAACAGCGCCGCCACGCCCGCTGCCAGCGGCAGCGCAACCCAGATCGTGATGTGAAGCCCGCCCGGAAACGCCGACGCGAGCGCCGGGAAAGACTCGGTGAGATGGGGCGACGCGAGCAGCGCAAACAGGTAAGCGCCCACCGCAAAGAACGCCACGTAGCCGAGATCAAGAAGCCCGGCATAGCCCACGATGATGTTGAGGCCAATGGCGAGCAGCACATAAAGAAGCGCCATGTCGGCGATCCGGACCCAGGCATTGCCGAACTGCTGCAAGACAAGCGGCAGCAGCGCCGCAGCAGCCAGCGCCAGCGCCCAGACCAGCCAGCCTGGCAGACGGCCTGGCGGGTGGCCCGTGGGCGCTGCGGCAGGCGTCATGCGCGGTCCGCCACCCGCTCACCCAGCAGCCCAGAGGGCCGAAGGGTCAGCACCAGAATGAGCACCACAAAAGCAAAAATATCGGCGTAATGACTGCCGAGAAGCCCCCCCGTGAGCGCTCCCAGGTAGCCTGCCCCGCTCGATTCGATCAGGCCGAGCAGCACGCCCCCCACCACCGCCCCGGCGAGGTTGCCGATGCCGCCGAACACCGCCGCGGTGAACGCCTTGAGGCCGGGCAGAAAGCCCATGCCATGCTGAACCGTGCCATAGTTGGACGCCCACATCACGCCCGCAATCGCAGCCAGTACCGCGCCAATGATGAAGGTGGCCGAGATGACGGTGTCGGGTCGAACCCCCATCAGCGCGGCAACCGATGGGTTTTCCGCGGTCGCCCGCATGGCACGCCCCAGCCGGGTGCCATGCACCAGCCAAAGGAGCAGTGCGAGACACACTGCGGTGACCGCCAGAATCATCACCTGTGTGGGCGTGATCACGGCCCCGCCGATCTGGAAGGGCGCGCTTGGCAGCAGTGTGGGAAACGGCTTGTGGTTGGGCTTCCAGATCACCATTGCAAGGGTCTGAAGCAGGATGCTCATGCCGATGGCAGTGATGAGCGGTGCCAGGCGCGGGCTGGAACGAAGCGGCCGATAGGCGATCCGTTCGATCGCGAAATTGAGTACTGCGGCCACCACGCAGGCGATCAGGGTGGAGAGCACCAGAATCACCCACCCCGGCGCACCGGGCATCGCCTCGCGCATCATCGAAATGACGCTCCACGCGGTGAGTGCGCCTACCATCAGCACCTCGCCATGCGCGAAGTTGATGAGGCTGATGATGCCGTAGACCATCGTGTAGCCCAGTGCGACCAGCGCATACATGCTGCCGAGCACGAGGCCGTTGATGATCTGCTGCAGGAAGACGTCCATGAGACGACGAAGCCGGAAGAGCGGCTGACTACTCCGCCTTGGCGCCTGAGGCTTTCACCGCGAGGGCCCATTTCGCAGTTTCCGCGCGAAGGTAGGACGCGAGCTGATCGAGATCCATGATGAGCGGCTCGGAGCCCAGCGTTTGGAAACTCTGGCGCACCTCATCAATGGCCAGGATCTTGTTGATGTCGGCATTGAGCTTTCTGAGGATGTCGCGCGGCGTACGCGCGGGCGCCGCCATCGCCACCCAGGGCACACCCGAGAATCCGGGATAACCGCTTTCAGCGATGGTGGGCATGTCGGGCAACGCCGACGAACGCTGCGCGCTTGATACGGCGATCGGGCGGAGCTTGCCGCCGCGAATGAGCGGTAGCGTGGCGGTGAGGGTTTCAAACATGACATCGACCTGGCCGCCCGCCAGATCGGCCAGGCCCGCCGGGCCACCCTTATAGGGGATATGCATGATGTCAACGCCGGCGGTGGCCTTGAACATTTCGGTGACCAGATGATTGGTGACGCCCACGCCCCCTGAGGCGTAGTTGAGCTTACCGGGCCGCGATTTTGCAAGTTCAACCAGCCCGCGAATATCGCGAACTGGAGAGGCCGGGTTCACCACCACCGCATAGGGCACTACAGCAATGCCCGCGACCACCACAAAATCACGCGCCACGTCGTAGGGCAGCTTGGCGTACAGGCTGGGATTGACGGCAAGCGGACCGCTCGATGAGCCGAGCAGCGTGTAGCCATCGGGCTCCACCTTGGTGACCATTTCGGTGGCGATGATGCCCGCCGCGCCCGGACGGTTTTCGATGAAGAACTGCTGGCCATAAAGCGCGGACAGCCGGCCTGCCACAGCCCGCGTGAGTACGTCCGTTGCCTGGCCAGGGGGAAATCCGATCAGGACCCGTACCGGACGGTTGGGGTAGTCGGGTGAGGCGAACACATTCGCAGACAGGGTGCCGGTGGACGCGGCAATCGAGGCGAGCAGGGCTGAACGGCGGGTGATCATCGGAGAAATTCCTTGAAGGTCTTGGGTGGCGCGTACGGTCAGTCGCCTGCCCGAATGTTGAACTCGCGGATCACCTTGGCCCAGCGCGTGATCTGCGAATCGAGAAAGATACCGAGTTCCGCTGGTTGAGACAGTTGCAGATTCATGCCGAGCCCTGTCAGCCGCGTGCGCACTGAAGATTCCGACAGCGCCGTTGAAAGCTCACGGTTAACCCGGGCGATGATGTCTGCGGGCGTGCCGGCAGGCGCGAACACGCCCCACCAGGCGAGCGCTTCAAAATCTTTCACGCCTTGCTCGGCAAGCGTGGGCACGTCGGGCAGTACCGGGTCGCGCTGGGCCGAAGTGACCGCAAGCGGTACCAGCGCCCCACTGCGAATGTGCGGCGAAAGAAGCGCCGTCGTGGCCATGGCAACCGGCACATGACCCGCCAGCGCGTCGGCCGCCAGCGGCCCGCCGCCTTTATAGGGCACATGCGTCATCGGAAACCCAACATGCGCGGTGAGGCTGGTCATGGCGAGTTGGGCCAGGCTACCGCTGCCGATGGTGCCGTAAGGCAACCCTGCCGGCGTGGTCCGCGCGCTCTTGATCAGATCGCCAAAATTCTTTTGCGCCTGCGACTTGTGGACCGTGATCACCATGGCGCCGGTGGCGATCAGCATGACGGGCGCCAACTCGGTCCGCGTATCGAACCCCATGTTGGGAATGAGGCTGGGGTTGGTGCCATGCGTATCGAACACCACGACAAAGGTGTTGCCGTCGGGCGGCGCCTTCGCTACCACACCGGTGCCGATCGAGCCATTGCCACCCGAGCGGTTCTCGACCACCACCGGCACACCCAGTGACTGCGAGAGCGCGGGCTGCACCAGGCGAGCAAGCTGGTCAGTCGTGCCGCCTGGCGGAAACGGTGACACCAGCCGGATCGGGCGGTTGGGCCAGGCCTGCGCGCCGGCACCCTGAGCCCACGACATCACGGGCGCCCCGATTGTTCCGAGCACCACGCAGGCCGCCGTCAGCGCTTTCGCGACATGAATCATCAGAGTCTCCTGTGGCTGGGGTTCTACCGACCCCGATTATTTCCCTCGATCATGCCGGCTGCGGGCCAGGCGCGCAATGCTGTCCTTGGCGCTGGGCGGGACACTAGCATCCAGACCGCCTGCGCCCTTGACGCATGATCAGCGCACGTGCTGGAGCAACTGCACCGCCACCGATACCGCGATCGCCGAGGGCAGCTTGCTGCGGATACCCCCGAGCCCGATGGGCGACACCAGGCTGGCGATTCGTGCATCGTCCACACCATCGCGGCTCAGCCTCAGCCTAAAGCAGGTGGCCTTGGTCTCCGACCCAATCAGCCCGACCCAGGCCAGATCGGTTCGCGCGAGCGCCTGCCGGCACACCGCATAGTCAACTTCATGGCTGTGGGTCATCACCACGACGGCCGCACCCGCCGGTGCTTGGGCCACCGCTTGCTCTGGCGTATCCCTCCTCAGCACGCGAACGCGGCCCGGCGGCAACGCCGCAAGCGCCGATTCACGACTGTCGATGATGGTGAGCGAACACGGCAAGGTCTCGAGAATGCGCGCAAGGGCCCGCCCCACATGACCGGCACCGAACAGCCAGACCGGTAGCGCAGGTTGCACGATCGCCTCTAGCAGGGTCTGCGCCTCCTGGGTGGCGGGCGGCGCGTCCAGCCACTGCCGCGCGGGCCGCTGAGCTGACAACGGGTGAACGCGCCCCGCATCGACGATGCCCTCCGAGCGCGTAAGGAGCCAGCCCTGCTCGCCCCGATCGATGGAGGCAGCGAGCGCATCGAAAAACTCAAGATCGCCCGCATCCAGGCGCTCGAACCACAGCGTGACCGATCCCCCGCAGCATTGGCCCAGCTCTGGCCCAAGCGGCCAGCGCTCGATCCGGACGCGGGGCTGGGATATCTCCAGCATCTGCTGGGCCAGCTTCTCGGCTCGCCATTCAAGTTCTCCGCCGCCGATGGTGCCAAAGGGCGTACCGGCATCGACCAGCATGACCGCCCCAGCCTCACGGGGTGTGGACCCCCTCGCCTGCGCAACCGCAACCCGCACGACCGCAGACTGCGCGCGCAACCGGCTACGCAGCGCCTCGATCCAGTCGTTCACTTCGAGACAGCGTCCATGGCGCGCAGCAGCGCTTCAGGCGTAGCCGGCGCGTCGAGCACCGGGCAGACGCCCGCTCGTCCGCAGCGGGCCACCGCGTCGCGAAGCGCATGAAAGACCGCGATCGCGAGCATGAGCGGCGGCTCGCCCACTGCCTTGGAGCGGTGGACCGTATCCTCCCGGTTGGGGAGGTCGAGCAGGTTGATCCGGGCATCGACCGGCCAGTCACGGGCACTCGGAATCTTGTAGGTGGACGGCGCATGGGTTTTCAGTTCGCCCGCCCCGTTCCACCAGAGTTCTTCGGCGGTCAGCCAGCCAATGCCCTGCAGCAGTCCGCCTTCAATCTGCCCGATGTCGAGCGCCGGGTTGAGCGAACTGCCCACGTCGTGAAGGACATCGACCCTCAGCACACGGGTTTCGCCGGTCAGGGTATCGACCGCCACCTCGGCCGCCGCCATGCCGTAGGCGAAATAGAAAAACGGCCGGCCGGTAAGCGTCTTGGAATCCCAGTGAATCTTCGGCGTTCGGTAAAACCCGGTTGAGGATAGAGAAATCCGCGCGACATACGCGGCGCGGACCAACTGCGCGAACGGCACCTGACGGCCATCGCCCAGCCTCACTTGCCCCAGGTCAAAGCACACCGCCGACGCGGCGACCTGATAACGACTGGCAGCGAACTCGGCGAGCCGTTCGCGAATCGTGAGTGCTGCAGCTTCGGCCGCCTTGCCGTTGAGATCGGTGCCCGACGACGCCGCAGTCGCTGATGTGTTGGGCACCTTGGAGGTGTCGGTGGCGCTGACCCGTACCGCCGAGAGCGGCAGTCCGAAGACATTGGCCACCACCTGCATCACCTTCGTATGCAGCCCCTGCCCCATCTCGGTACCACCGTGATTGAGCATGACCGAACCGTCGTTATAAACATGCACGAGGGCGCCGGCCTGGTTGAACATCTGCGCGTTGAACGAGATACCGAATTTGACCGGCGTCATGGCAATGCCGCGACGAATCACTGGGTTCGATGCATTGAAACGCGCAATGGCCTCACGCCGCTCGCGATAGCGGCTGCTAGCCTCGAGCCGATCAGCAAGAATCGGCAGGACGTTGTCTTCCACTTTCATCAGGTAGGGCGTGATGTTGCGCTCACCCGAGCCGTAAAAATTAAGGCGGCGCACATCGAGCGGATCGCGCCCCAGCGCGCGCGCGATATCATCAATGACCGCTTCG
>SYIM01000349.1 GCA_005798775.1 Burkholderiales bacterium | reverse complement strand
GTTCCAGGTTCGCCTTTGATGAGAAGTGGGCGCTGCAGCGTGATGGCGGCATTGACCGCGAGGTTCAGGTCCTCGGTGGCGACATAGCTGTCGGTGCCTTGAAAGCGCATGGGGGAAGTCCGCAAAGGATCAAAAGCGGCAGTATAAGCGCGCGCCCGGCGGGTGCTGGAACTTGGCTCGGCAACAGCGCTCGGCTAGAATGCGGTTGCTGTAAAAAATGGAAGCGCCGGCAGGCTGTCATGGTGGGCCGGACGAACTTAAAGTACCGTCAGGGATCATGATCAAACACGCACTGATTTCGGCTGCGCTGGTGGCGTTGCCGCTAGCGGGCTACGCGCAAGGCTCGGCACCCAAGGGTGATACTGCCGCAGGGGCCACCAAGGTCTCGATGTGCATTGGTTGCCACGCAATTCCGGGCTACAAAGCCTCGTTTCCCATTGTTTACAGCGTCCCGATGATTTCGGGACAGTCTGCGGCCTACCTTGCCGCTGCGCTGGCGCAGTACCGGAAGGGCGATCGCAGCCATCCCACCATGCGAGGGATCGCTGGAAGCCTTTCCGACCAGGATATTGCCGATCTGGCTGCTTACTACGCTGCCCGGTGAAGATCTCGGGTACGCCGTGCTACCCGTGCTTTCCGCCCTTGAATCAGGAGAATCATTATGCGATTGATGCCAGGTAAATGGCTGATCGCCGCGTCGCTGGCGGTCATTGGAGTGGGGTCAGCCACGGCTGGCGATATAGCGAAGGGTCGCGAAAAGGCCGATCAGGTTTGCGCTGCCTGCCACGGGAAAGACGGCAACACGCCGATAGACCCCGCGTACCCGAAGCTGGCCGGCCAGTACGCCGACTATCTCGTACGCGCACTTCTCGACTACAAGATCGATCAGCGCAAGAACGCCATCATGTCAGCGCAGGCTAAGGCCCTGTCGCGGGCCGATATCGATAATCTGTCAGCGTTCTACGCCAGCCTGCCCGGCAGGCTGTCGCACAAGCGCTGAGTTCTCGTGGGTCGGGCGCCTGGCGCGCTGGAGAGCCAGCCCGCGGGAGCGGGGGTTTTTCGCAACGGGATTGAGCTCGTCTCTGCGAAGCCAGGCTGCCAGCGCCTGGTTGTCAAGCCGTCGCAGACTGCGCATGAATCCAGGCTCCCAGGTACGTACCGCCACCAGCAGGCTCATGGGGTGCCTTCTCACTAGAGGAAGCGCTGCGTCGACCTCATGAGATTCGGAGTACTCGCGCGCGAGTTCTTCCACCCGGCGCATGAGCGCGAGTCTGCGCTCATTACTGAGTCGTACATTGATTACCCCAATCCATTCGCCCGGGCCGTCGAACCGGTGGTCGAGAAAGTCGTCTGCGTGCGCACGGAAATGTCGAACGATTGGGCCGTCTCGCAGCCATCGGAAAGTTCTACAGAGTCGTAGCCGATAGTAGTTGTTCGGGTGTAGTGCAAGAAAGCCCATCCGGTCGAGTTGCAGCAATGCTCGAACGGCCGCCGGCGGACTGATTCGATAGATGCTGGTGATCTGTTCCAGTTCGAGCTGATGGAGGGCGCATACCGCCATCGTGAACAGTATCGGATCGGCGACGATCGCGGCCTCCTGTTCGTGGGTGAGCGACTGGAGTTCAGCCCGCGACATCCCCGCGTCCCGAACCAATTCGGACAGGTCGTCATCGAGAACCTCCAGGATTCGATCGAGGCGGCGAAGGTCGAAATTTCGTCCGGCGAACATTCGCTTGACTGAGGCCTCTGAGCAGGCAATGAGCGAGGCAAGCGTGGCATAGCTGATGCCTCGCGCACGCAGGCGGCGTTTGATCGATTCAACCAGCGCTTCTCTTGGAGTCATGACAGAGCTCTCCCGTGGATGGCGTTCCTCGCGGGTCAGAAACGCTGCCGCGGGCACGCATGAAACGGTTCAGCTTACGAGTCTGATGTGACCCGTCCTGGCACGTTTGGACTAGGGCCAAGTGCCAGGGCTTGCTTGCGGTCGGGTTGTGCTACCCAAGCAGCCGCATCGGAATGAAGTTCACCCAACCCCCCGCAGGAATGCTGGCGCTTGAGTGCTCCAGCACCACCAGGCAGTCGGCGCGCGACATGGAGCTGAGCACCGCGGAGCCCTGGTTCGCCATCAAGGTGATGAGGGGCGTACCGTCGGTATCGGCAGACAGCATGGCCCGCTGGTACTCCGTTCGGCCGGTCCGCTTGCGGATCGGGTTGAGCGTGCGGGCCCGCAGGAGCGGAGTAGCCTCCACCTGGCCGCCGCTCAGTCGAGTGAGTGCATCTCTGACCATGAACAGGAAGGTGATCATGACGGCAACCGGATTACCGGGTAGCCCAAAATAAAGCGCATGACCAACGCGGCCGAATGCGAGCGGGCGCCCCGGGCGCATGGCGATTTTCCAGAAGTCCACCTGCCCCAGTTTCTGCATGATCGAACGGGTGTGATCGGCCTCGCCGACTGATACGCCGGCTGACGAAATAATCGCGTCCGCCTGCTTGCCAGCAAGCGAAATGGCGCGTTCGAGCGCAACGGGATCGTCCTGAATGATCCCGAGATCGAGCAGTTCCACACCCATCTGATTCAGGAGCCCGCGCAGCGTGCTGCGGTTGCTGTCGTAGATCATTCCCTCGGGTAGCGGCGTACCGGGTGCGCAGAGTTCGTCGCCTGTTGACAGGATGGCTACGCGGAGCTTTCGAACTACCCTGATTTCCGCAATTCCGAGAGACGCAATCAGGCCGCATTCTGCTGCGCCCAGGCGCTGCCCAGCCCTGAGCGCTGGTTCTCCTCTGCGGAGATCTTCGCCGCGCAGCCGCAGGTTCTGACCCCGCTCCTGGCCAGGCGGGATGCGAACCTGCCCGTTGTCAACCGTGACGAACTCCTGCGGGACAACGATATCGTGGCCGAGTGGCATCACGGCGCCTGTCATGATCCGAACAGCCTGGCCAGGTCCGGGCTGGCCTTGAAATGCGCGTCCGGCCAATGTGCTACCAATCACCTGCAACACGGTATCGCCCTGCGCTGACACGCCGGCGGCGGCGAACGAGTAACCGTCCATTGCCGCGTTGTCGTGAGCGGGCACATCGAGCGTGGACAACAGATCGCTCGCCAGAATCCGGCCGTGAGCGTCGGGAAGAGCGACCGTCTCGGTATCGCTGACTGGGATGACCTGTTCGGTAATCCTCCGAATCGCCTCGTTGAGCGCGAGGGCATCCGGATCGAACGGAGGCGGCGACGGGGGGGCCGATGGCTGGCCGCTCAGCGGCTCTTGCTGTGTCATGGGGTGCTCTCCAGTCGGCGCAGTTCGTCAGTGGTATTCAAATTGACGAAGGCCTGGTCATCTTCAAACTTGGCCTCCACCCAGCGGCCTTGCGAGAGCCAGGTCTCGATTCGCCGACCACCGGCGTTGAGGTACCGCTCGAGCTCAGCTGCGAGGGATCGGTGAATGAGTGCGATGACCGGATGCGCCTGCGCACCGCACCGAACCGAAACCCGATCGGCATCGGTATGCGCCTGCTCCTGTGCTAGCCGTCTCACCAGGTTTTGCGGCAAAAGCGGCATGTCGCAGGGAACGCAGACAACCCATGGGGTTTGAACGGCCAGCAGCGCGGCGTGTATGCCGGCGAGGGGACCAGGGCGATCCGGAATGCGGTCGGGTATGACCGACAGCGAAAATGAATTCCAGCAGGGCTCGTCGGGATCTCCGTTGATGATGAGGGATGTGACCTGAGGGCGTATTCTGGCGATCACGTGTTCGATCAGGGGGCGCCCGCGAAAGCTAATCATTGCCTTGTTGACGCCGTAGCCGGTCTCACTCATTCGCCGACCGAGCCCACCGGCAAGCACGACGCCGGTTACCTCTGCATCAACTGGCGCCGCTGACACGCGCGCCATCATCAGCCGCCGATGTAGGACATCTCGATACGGCGTAAACCGGCTGTCTCGTCAGACCGGATCTCGGAATAGCGGTCGTCGCGCAGATTCCAGAGGTGCGCGATCGCAGCGCTGATCTGCTCATCGGAGTAGGTACCGCGAAGCAGTGCGCGCAGATCGTGTCCTTCGGTAGCAAACAGACAGGTGTACAGCCGCCCTTCGGTGGAGACGCGCGCGCGGGTGCACTCGGCGCAGAAGGGGCGAGTGACCGATGAAATCACGCCCACCTCACCCGCACCATCGACATAGCGCCAGCGCTCGGCCACCTCGCCGCTGTAGTTGGGATCGATCGGTTCCAGAGGAAACGCCTCGCCAATACGGCGGATGACGTCGCCCGATGGCACAACCTCATCCATTCGCCAGCCGTTGGAAGCGCCAACGTCCATGAATTCGATAAAACGAAGAATATGTCCGGACCCGCGAAAATGCCGTGCCATGGGCAGGATTTCGCTGTCATTGACGCCGCGTCTGACCACCATGTTTACCTTGATGGGCGTGAGCCCAGCCGCTGTTGCAGCGTCGATACCCCCGAGGACATCGGAAACCGGAAAATCAACGTCGTTCATCTTGCGGAAAACCGCGTCGTCGACGGCATCGAGGCTGACGGTGACGCGTTCCAGCCCCGCAGCGCGGAGCGATTTTGCCTTGCGGGCAAGGAGCGTGGCGTTGGTGGTGAGGGTCAGGTCAACCGGTACACCGCTGGGCGTACGCAGTTGCGCCAACATCTCGATCAGATTTTCGATACCGCGCCGCAGCAGCGGCTCGCCCCCCGTCAGACGGATCTTTTCAACGCCATGACCGACAAACAATCGGGCGATCCTGGTGAGTTCTTCGAAGCTCAGCAGTGACGATTGGGGAAGGAACTGGTAATCGGTGTCAAAGACAGACTTCGGCATGCAGTAGGTGCATCGAAAGTTGCAGCGGTCGGTAACCGACAGCCGGAGGTCATGCAAGCGCCTGCCTCGCTGATCCGACAGCAATCCGCTAACGGGGGGAGCGTTATCCGGGACAACAGGCGCGCGCGTGGGATAGCGCGCCTCGGCGATAGGAATAATTCGTTCGGTCATCGGTACACGTTCATTGTGCTCCGAGGGTAGCCGCTGCGCGGACAGGGCGCATGCATGCCCTGTCCTCGCTCGCAGGAATCACTGACGCGTTTCCACCTGCTGCAATGGTTCACTGGCCACCTCTCGCCGCGGCAGGCGCTTGCGCGAGGGACGCGGCGTCACGGCCTCGGCAACCGGTTCGGGTTGAGGCGTACCGGGGGCGGTCTCCACCCACTGAAGGCCGGCGCGATTCACGATTGCCTCGAGGTCTTCACGCTTGGGCGCCTCCTGCTTCAGAGAGGGGGCATCGGCCAGTGCGGCCACTTCGGCAGAGGTGGGAGCGTTGGCAACCGGTGGCACCGTGTCGGCGGGATGAGCCCCTGCCGGAGACTGCGGAACCGCAGCAGCAACCGGAGCCGGCGCGACCGCCTCGGGTATCGGCTGAGGTGACGCTTCGGCTGGGGCTGTCGGGGCGGGTACGGCAGCCGTGGAGTCAGCCGTTGGCAAGGCGAGGGAAGGGGCGCCTTCCACCGTCTGGGTTTCAACCGTCGCCGTGACGTTATTTGCCGCGGGCACAGGAACGGGTTGAGCATCTGGCACCCCCGATGCGACGGCGTCCGCTGCGCGGACCGCTCCGATCGTTGACGTGTCAGATTGGGCCACTGCACCTACTTCGGGTATCGAGGCGAAATTGCCCGCCGCCTGTAAAGTGCCAGCGGCCAGCGGCTCGTTGGCTGCCTCGGCGGATACGATGACATCAGTCGACGCGCCACCTGCCTGGGTGGTCGCTTCGACACCCTCTCCACGTTCGCGACGACCGCCACGCCGGCGGCGTCCTCGGCGACGCGCCTCGCCGTCGACCTGTTCATCGACCGACTGTTGTAACCCGGCTGGAACGCTACCTTGGGCGAGTTGTGGCGCAACGACGCCGTTTGCATTTGGGGCAGCGACGGGCCCGAGGCTTGCGACCGGCTGGGACTGCACGCCCAGCGCACCCGCTGATGAATCCTCGCTGGCGCGCGCTGCCTGACGGTCTCGCCGTGGTTCGCGTGCATCCTGTGCGTCACTTACCTCCTGCCCCTCGCGCAGTTCGCGCCGGTCGCGCCCGTCGCGGGACTCGCGTCCGTCACGTCGGTCCCGACCGTCACGGTTGTCGCGGGTTTCGCGGTTCTCGCGGCCTTCTCGATTTTCACGAACCTCCCGACCTTCGCGGGCTTCACGACCTTCGCGGGTTTCACG
>SYIM01000348.1 GCA_005798775.1 Burkholderiales bacterium | reverse complement strand
ATATGCTGGACAAAGCCTGGGGGCTTACCTCGCAATCCCGACTTTCATGTCAGATCAAGTTGGAGCAGGTCGATCTCACCATTGAAATCCCCAAATACACGATCAACCATGCGCGTGAAGATCACTGACCCGCAGCCGAGGGCCCGATGAAGTGGACAGATGTTCAGGAGATAGCGATTGAACTGGTGGAGTGCTATCCGGAGATTGATCCCAGGGTGATCCGGTTTACTGATCTTCGCCAGAAGGTGCTGGGTCTGCCTGGTTTTGATGATGCGCCTGAGCGCTCGGGTGAGCGCGTACTCGAGGCGATCCAGCAGGCCTGGATCGACGAAGCCGACTGAGAACGGCAGGAGTTGCCTGAACCGGTTTCCCGCCGAGGCAGGGCCAGGTTCGGGGCGGGGTCGCAAGCGCAGAGTGGGTATCGGAGGCGAGAGCCTTAAATAGCCAGCCCGCGCGGGCTAGTGGGGTGTGCCGGCCCCGAGCGTCGCATGCCGCGCATGGCGGACCAATGCTGCAGCCGCCACGGTACATCCGATTCCGGCGACAAACAGGAGACTGGCCGAGACCTCTGCGCCCCACGTTTCGAGAACCTGTCCGAAGATGAGCGGAGACAAAGCCGAGACGAAAAGCGACGGCGCGGCAAGCCGGCCAAGCAGTTCGCCATAGCCGCGTGAACCGATCAGCGTAAGCGGAAGCGCGCCTCGAAGAATGGTGAGCAGACCATTGCTGCAGCCGTAGAGGGCCACGAAGGCAATCGCAGCTATTGTCTGAGGCAGTGGCAGGGCGAGCGGCACCAACGATAACGGCAGCATGGCAAACACCGGAACTGCCAGTGCGACGGGTGACAGCCAACGTTGCGCAAATAGTTCGGCCGACCGGGACAGCACCTGAGCCGGGCCCATCAGCGACGCGACGGTGACGGCAAGCCCGGCTCCCAGACCAAGTCCCTGCAGCAGCCTGGGCAGATGTACGGCGAGCGCTGACCAGATGAAGGCATGGCAGGCGAAGGCGGTGGCGAGCAGCGTGACCGCAATGCGGACCCAACGTTCACGCTCCTCGGGGTCAGCCAAGGGATGTGCGGACGGCGCCGTCGCAGGCGCCGTTGTTGGCGCCTCGCTCTGTCCGTGCGGTGCATCGCGCCCGGGCAGGCAGCCGGCGAACCAGAAATGTAGCGGCGCGCAGATCAGCAAATTGAGCGCACCATAGACAGCAAGCGTGCCACGCCAGCCAAGTGACTCCAGCAGCAGATGGCTGATTGGCCAGAATACCGTCGAGGCCAACCCGCCCATTAGGGTGAGCAATGAGATCGCGCGGCGCGCCCCCGGACCGGCCAGCGCAGTGAGGGCGGCGAAGGCGCCGTCGTACAGCATTGCGCGCATGCCAAGCCCAATCAGGCTCCAGGCGATCCAGATGGGCAGTAGGCTGTCTGCGGTGGCATGCAGAGCGAGTGCTGCCGCCGCGAGGAGCGATGCGCCCGTGAGGAGGGGCGCAGCACCGTAGCGATCGATCAGGGCGCCAATTTTTCGGGATAACAGACCGGACAGGAGGAGCGCCCAGCAATAGGCGCCGAGGACGCCCAGCAAAGGCAGATCCAGCGTCTCGGCGATGGGGCGGGAAAGAATCGCCGGAACATAAAAGGTCGTGCCCCAGCCGACAATCTGGGTGACGCCCAGCGCGAGCACTGCATGCCTGGTAAGGGGTCGGGCAACGGGCTTCAATGGAGCAACGCCGGCAGCCCGAGGGGGTCAGTCTTCGCGGCGAAGTGCCGGAAACAGCACCACGTCCCTGATATTCGGGCGATCAGTCAGCAGCATTACGAGGCGGTCAATGCCAATGCCGCAGCCGCCGGTGGGGGGCATGCCGTATTCCAGTGCGCGGATGTAGTCGGCATCGAAGTGCATGGCCTCTTCGTCGCCTGCATGTTTGGCCTCGACCTGACTTTGGAATCGCGCGGCCTGGTCCTCGGGGTCGTTCAGCTCCGAGAACCCGTTGGCGAGTTCGCGTCCGGCGATGAAGAGTTCGAAGCGTTCGGTAATCGCCGGGGCCTGATCACTTACCCTGGCAAGCGGCGACACCTCAACCGGATAGTCGATGATGAAAGTGGGGTCGTGAAGTCTGGATTCGGCGACCTCTTCAAACAGGGCGAGTTGCAACGCACCCACCCCGGCGCGGGCGAGCACCGGATCAGTGATGTCCACGCCTTCTTTGCGAAGCTCTGCTCTCAGCCACGCCGGATCATCGAGTGTTTCGTTCGCGTACTGCGGCGCATGCTGGGCGATCGCCTGCGCGATGGTGAGTCGTGCGAAGGGATCGCCCAGGTTGAGGGTACGCCCCTGGTAGGTGAGGGTGGTGCTGCCGGTGGCGGCTTGCGCTGCGTCGCGAAGGATCTGCTCGGTGAAGTCCATCAGCCAACGATAGTCGGTGTAGGCGGCGTAAAACTCCATCATGGTGAATTCGGGGTTGTGCCGCGGTGAGATGCCTTCATTGCGAAAATTTCGGTTGATCTCATAGACGCGTTCAAACCCACCCACGATCAGCCGTTTCAGATAAAGCTCGGGCGCGATCCGAAGGTACATCTGCTGATCGAGCGCGTTGTGATGGGTGGTGAAGGGTCGGGCGCTCGCGCCCCCAGGGATGGGGTGCAGCATCGGGGTTTCGACTTCGAGAAAGCCGTGCGACACCATGAAGGCTCGAATGGCGCTGATGGTGCGACTCCGCGCAATGAAGGTATCGCGGGTCTCCTGGTTGGCAATGAGATCAACATAGCGCTGCCGGTAGCGGATTTCCTGATCTGCCACACCATGAAATTTATCTGGCAGGGGACGCAGCGACTTGGCGAGCATGCGAAGCGCAGAGCAGCGCACTGAGAGCTCGCCCTTCATCGTCTTGAAAAGCTCGCCTTCGACGCCGATGATATCGCCGAGGTCCCAGTGTTTGAACGACTCATGGAGATCGACGCCAATTCCTTCGTCGTTCATCCAGAGTTGCAGACGGCCCGTGCCATCCTGAATGGTGGCGAAACTGGCCTTTCCTTGAACGCGCTTGAGCATGATCCGCCCGGCGACGCTTACCCGAATCTGCTCGCCCTGCAACTGCTCGCGAGACTTGAAACCGTGATACTCAGCCAGGTCCGTCGCGCGGTGTGCCGGCTGAAAATCGTTGGGGAAGGCAACGCCCCGTTTTCGCAACCGGCCAAGCTTCGCGCGGCGTTCGGCGATGATGGTGTTTTCGTCGACCGGCGGGGTGTCTCGCGTCTCGGAAGTTGGTGGCGTTGGGTCAGTCAAGTGCGTCTCCGCGTTCAGTCTGGTCAAACACCCTGCTTAAGGCTGGCTGCGATGAATTCGTCGAGGTCGCCATCGAGGACGGAGCGGGTGTTGCTGATCTCGACATTGGTGCGCAGGTCTTTGATGCGCGACTGATCAAGCACATAGGAGCGAATCTGGTGGCCCCACCCAATGTCGGTTTTGGAGGCCTCGACCTTGTCCTGCTCGGCGCGGCGTTTGCGCATTTCCAGTTCAAAAAGCCGCGCGCGCAGCATTTTCATGGCTTCGTCACGGTTGCGGTGCTGCGAGCGGTCGTTCTGACACTGCACCACGATGCCGCTCGGATGGTGCGTGATTCGAACCGCTGATTCGGTCTTATTCACATGCTGGCCACCGGCGCCCGAGGCGCGGAACACGTCGATCCGGAGGTCGGCCGGGTTGATGTCGATCTGGATGGAGTCATCGACCTCGGGGTAGACATAGATCGACGCGAACGAAGTGTGCCGGCCACCGCTTGAATCGAATGGCGATTTTCGTACCAGACGGTGAATCCCAGTCTCGGTGCGCAGGAAGCCGTAAGCGTATTCGCCTTCGACTTTGAGCGTGGCGCCCTTGATGCCCGCCACATCGCCCGGCGACTCTTCCAGAAGCTCAGCTTTCAGGCCCTTGCGCTCGCAGTAGCGCAGGTATTGTCGGAGCAGCATCTGCGCCCAGTCTTGCGCTTCGGTACCCCCTGCGCCAGACTGAATTTCCAGGAAGCAGTTGCTCGGGTCGGCAGGGTTGGCGAACATACGCCGAAATTCAAGTCCTTCCACCTGCTCGCGCAGGGCCGCGGTGTCGGACTCGACCGCGATCAGGGTGTCGTCGTCGTTCTCCGATCTGGCAATGTCGGAGAGTTCGCGCGCATCAGCCAGACCTGCATCGATCGACTGTATTCGGTCAACGACTTGGTCGAGCCGCTTTTTTTCCCGGCCCAGATCCTGCGCTTTTTGAGCGTCGTTCCAGACGTCGGGGGCCTCCAGCTGGCGATTGATTTCTTCGAGCCGGGCGCGTTTGACATCAAAGTCAAAGATACCCCCGAAGGTCTTGCACCCGACGCGCGAGGTCGGAAAGGAGCGATTCGAGCTGATTGAGACGCTCAGCTTCCATGTTGGGGTCTGCCGGTTCAAGGTAACTCAGGATTATAGCCCGGCCTCCTCCTCGCACGCCTCGATCACCAGCTGGAGCGATCGCATGCCGCGGTACTCGTTGACCGAGAGCCGGTAGGCAAGGAGCGAAGCGGCAGGCAGGGGTTGGTCGCGGCCGAAGGCAATCGCATCAAAGCGGCGATGACCCGCCATCAGTACCAGTTTGAGATGACGCTCGCCCACGATTCGCTGGCCTAGCACGCGAAAGCGGCAGGCAAAGACCGGCTCCGGAAATCCCTGGCCCCAGACCTGTTGACCCAGTGCTTCGGCAATCTCCAGACTCGCCTCGCCTGGATCAAGCTCCCCGTCGGCGATCAGTTCCGGCTGCAGGCACTCGGGATCAGCGGTGTCCACGAGGACCTGCTCGAGGGCCTGTGCGAACGCGTTGACCGAATCGCCTGTCAAACTCAGCCCGGCTGCCATCGCATGCCCGCCGAATCGGCTGATCAGATCGGGCATACGCTTACTCACCAGATCAAGCGCGTCACGAAGGTGAATGCCAGGAACAGATCGCCCCGAGCCCCGCCAGCCGGAGCGGTCAGAGCTGGGAGCAAACGCGAACGCCGGGCGCCCAAAGTGATTTTTGAGTTGTCCCGCCACGAGACCAATCACGCCTTCATGCCAGCCCGGATCATGAACAACGATGCTGCACGCGTGGTCCGGTGGCGCGCCAACACTCGCAATGGCCTGTTCGCGCATGGTCTGCTCAAGCTCGCGGCGATCGCGATTGATGGCATCGAGTTCCTGCGCCCGCAGCGCAGCCTCGGCTGGATCGTCGGTCAGAAGGCAGGCAATACCGAGTGAGATATCGGCAAGGCGGCCGGCTGCGTTGATTCGCGGACCGACGACAAAACCGAGATCGCTGCTCGCAGCAGATCGCGGATCACGCCCGGCCTGTGCGAACAAGGCACTGATGCCTGGACAGGCCTGGCCAGCTCGAATCCGGCGTAAGCCGCCGTGCACTAGACGACGGTTGTTTTCATCGAGTTGCACGACATCAGCGATGCTGCCCAGGGCCACCAGATCCAGGAGTGTCTGAAGCGGTGCCTGGGCGGCGGGCGAATGGGGTGCATCTTGCCGGTAGCGCGCACGCAAGGCCGCAAGCACGTAAAACATCACCCCGACGCCCGCCAGATGTTTGCTCGGAAATGCGCATCCCGGCTGATTCGGGTTGACGATGGCTGCAGCATTTGGCAGCGTATCGGCCGGCAGATGATGGTCGGTGACCAGTACCTGAAGCCCCGCATCGTTGGCCGCCCGAATGCCCTCATGACTGGCGATGCCGTTGTCCACGGTCACCAGTAGCGCGGGGCGGCCGAGTCGCGGGTGGTCAAGTGCGAGTTCAACAATGGGTGGGGTGAGGCCATACCCATGCACCAGGCGATTTGGCACCAGGTAGTCGACCCGAGCGCCCATCATCCTGAGTCCGCGTACGGCCACGGCGCAGGCAGTGGCACCGTCGCAGTCGTAGTCGGCGATGATCAGGATTCGTTGATGGCCTTCAATGGCCTGACGCAGCAGATTGACCGCCTCCTGAATTCCCCTGAGAGAGGTGGGAGGCAGCATCCCGTCAAGCGTTTCCCCAAGCATGGATATATCGTTCACCCCTCGGGCGGCGTAGACGCGCGCAAGAAGCGGCGGCATACCCTGTGCGATGAGGAATGCCAGGCTTGGATGGTGAACCTCGCGATGTTTCATGAGGCGATGGCTTCAAGCGGGCGAGGTAGACTCGATAAACCAGCTCGCGGGCGCAGTGCGTCGCCAGACGCGCCAGGCCGGGAGGCGGGGAAGAGCGAGAATATGCGCCGACGTTTCACCCGTGAGCACCAGCTGGGCGCCGTGCCACCATTTCGCTCCTCGCTGCTCGGTGATGCTCAGAAACCATTGCTCGAATCGACGCCAGCCATCCTCCCAAGCCTGATCGGACCCGCTCGCAACTGCTTCCCGCCACAATGGTGCATCGAGCAGGACATTCTGGTCGTGAGCGAGTGAGGGCGCCGCCGCGTCACTCACACTGGGCAGCGATGTCGCACCGCTTGCGTGTGCGAGCCCGATCAGAGCCGGGTCCGCGCTGGCTACAAGGTCGAAGGCGTGCGGCAGTCCGCCCGGGACCACGCCTTCCAGCCAGAGCGCATTCACCGGCTTCAGTCCGGCAGCCTCGCGCTCGGCATTGACCGGGTGTGTATGCCAGAGCATCTGTACCTCGTTCATCAACCTGCGCCAGGCGCGGGCGCTGTGCCCGCGCGGCAGCCATAGATCGATGTTACGCCCACTTGCGCGCGCGGATGAGGCCCCGCGTAACGTGCCGAAGCCCGTGCGCTCTGGCAAGACCTCGGTGACTTCCCAAAGGTGAGGGGATAGACACCGCAGCGCAATCGGCTCTGAGGCCAGCCAGTCGGCTGCCGCTTTGGAGAGCGCTTGAGCATGCGCTTTGCTCAATCCGAGGTGCACAGGAGGGTCGAGCACCAGATGATCAAGCCCGGCGTGCAGATGAACTGGCCGGAGGATTAACGCTCCGGGCGAGGCACCCGCCATGCGGCCGGCAGCGGCTGCGGCCGTATCGGCCTGGGTGAATGAAAATCGGTCCCGCAGCCAGGCCTCCTCGCCCGACTCAATCGAAAACGCCTCGCCTTCAGCGACCGGCGCCCGAAAGATGGACGGGTTGCCGGCCCGCGCGAAAAATCGCATGGCGGCGGGTGCGGGGGGCAGACGTGCCGGCAACGGTCCGGCGGCGCGGCTGGGTTCGGCCGAGTGGGGGGAGGGTGCCAGCGCGAAACTGTTGAGCGCGCCAGCGCAGAGGACGGTCAATGCCACGTGGCGATTCTATGGCAAACTCCGCGACGCTGATGCAAGTCCCCTTTGAACTCTCGATTGGTCTTCGCTACACGCGCGCCGGACGCCGCTTCGGCAGGCGCAACGGATTCATATCGTTCATTTCTGCGCTGTCGGTCGCCGGCATCGCGCTGGGCGTGGCTGCGCTCATCACCGTCCTGTCGGTCATGAACGGCTTTCAGAAAGAAGTCCGCGACCGCATGCTGGGGGTGCTCTCCCACATCGAAATCCTGGCGGGACGCGCTCCCATCCTCGACTGGCGCCCGCTGCTTGCCGAGGCGCGCAAGCATCCGCAGGTGGTCGACGGTGCCCCGTTTGTAGCGGGCCAGGCGATGCTGTCCCGCGACGCCACCATGCGCGGTGTCGCGGTTCGCGGCATCGACCCCTCGCTTGAAGTTCGTGTGGCCGAATTCGCTTCGCGGATGAACCGTGGCTCGCTCGATCATCTGGTGAATGGCCAGTTCAACATCGCGGTGGGGCGTGAACTCGCGTCTCAGTGGCTGATCGCTCTGGGTGATCGCATCACGCTCATCGCTCCCCAGGGGACGGCCACGCCAGCGGGCGTGATGCCGCGTCTTCGGCAGTTCACCGTCGTTGCGATCTTTGATTCTGGGCACTATGAGTACGACAGCAGTCTGGTGTTGATGCATCACGTAGACGCAGCCCGCTTATTTCGGATTGAGGGGGTAAGTGGCGTACGGTTGATGACCCGCGACATGATGGGGGCCCCCGCAGTGGCGCGCGATCTGGCGCGCGCACTGCCAGCCGACCTGCTGGTTCGGGATTGGTCATCGGAAAACCGTAACTGGTTCGCAGCGGTGCAGATCGAAAAGCGCATGATGTTCGTGATCCTCACGCTCATCATCGCGGTGGCCGCCTTCAATCTGGTGTCAATGCTTGTGATGACGGTGACCGACAAACAGGCGGACATTGCGATTTTGCGAACGCTTGGCGCCACACCCGGTGCGATCATGCGGATATTCATGATCCAGGGCTCCACCGTCGGTCTGTTGGGCACATTCCTGGGGCTGTTTCTGGGAACATTGCTCGCGCTCAACGTGGGGCTGTTGATGACTGCCCTCGAGCGCTGGTTTTCTCTGCAGGTGCTGCCCAAGGGGGTCTACTTCATTGATTACCTGCCGAGTGACCTGCACGTTGCCGATGTACTCACCATCGGCCTTACCTCATGCGCCATGGCACTGATCGCGACCATTTACCCCAGCCTCCGTGCGGCAGCGGTCAAGCCGGCTGAGGCGTTGCGCTACGAATAGGCATGCGCCCACCATGACGCATCCGGTACTCGATTGCAATGCAGTGGGCCGTGTCTACTCAAGCGGTAGCGCGGTCCTCAGGGTCCTTAGCGCTGTGGACCTCACGGTTCAGGCGGGTGAGCAGATCGCGATCGTTGGGGCATCGGGGAGCGGCAAGAGCACCTTGCTTCATCTGCTGGGCGGCCTTGATACGCCCGACGAGGGTGTCGTGCGTTGGGGGGGGGTCGCCATCGCGCCGCTCTCAGGATCGGCGCTGGGCGCGCTGCGCAACCGCATGCTCGGCTTTGTCTATCAGTTTCATCATCTACTGCCTGAGTTCAGCGCGCTCGAAAATGTAGCGATGCCGCTCAGGGTAAGACGTCTGCCGGTTCGCGAGGCTGAAGAGGCTGCCCGGGCGCTGCTCGCACGGGTGGGACTTGTCGAGCGGTTGGCGCATCGGCCTGGCCAGCTTTCCGGAGGCGAGCGGCAGAGAGTGGCGCTCGCCCGCGCACTGGTCACCGCGCCCTCGTGCGTGCTTGCCGATGAACCTACGGGCAATCTTGATCGCAGCACCGCTCGCTGGATGTTCGATCTGATTGGCGAGTTGCGGCGAGAGCTTGGGACCGCATTCGTGATCGTCACGCATGACGAGGAACTGGCGGCGCGGGCCGACCGGGTGCTCGCCCTGAACGATGGGCGGCTGGTTGCAAGAGGCTGAGCGGCCAAGCATGCTCATTGATACGCATTGCCACATTGACGCGGCCGAATTCAACCACGACCGCGAGGGGGTGATCCGCGAGGCTCATGCGGCGGGCGTCGGCGTGATGGTGATGCCTGCGGTGCAAGCAGCGGCCTTTGAGCCCTTGCGCGCGCTATGCCGCGCTCATGTCGGACTGGTGTATGCGCTTGGTATTCACCCGATGTGGGTCGGCCAGGCGCATGACGATGATCTCGATCACTTACGCAAAGCACTTCGCGCGCATCGCGATGATCCTGCACTGGTGGCCGTGGGTGAAATCGGGCTGGATCACTTTGTTCCCGGGCTCGACAGGGACCGACAGTCGAGATTTTTCGCAGCGCAGCTGAAGCTGGCCCGGGAGTTCGATCTGCCGGTTGTTCTGCACGTCCGGCAGGCTCAGGACCAGGTGTTGAAGCACCTCAGGCAGGCTGGCGTGACGGGTGGCATCGCTCATGCGTTCAACGGCAGCGCGCAGCAGGCGGCTGCGTTTCTGCGTCAGGGATGTGTGCTCGGATTTGGCGGGGCAATGACCTTTGAGCGCGCCCTTCGTATCCGCCGGCTGGCGCGCGAGCTTCCGCCTGAGGCTCTGGTGCTTGAGACCGATGCGCCCGATATTGCGCCAGCCTGGCTGCATCCTGGACGAAATGCCCCCGCCGAGATGGCCCGGATCGGGGAAACCCTCGCCGGACTGCGCGGCTGCAGTGGCGAGGAAGTGGCCCGTCTGACTGCAGCCAATGCCATTCGCGCATTGCCGCGCCTCGCGCACTGGAGCGATAGGGGATTGCACGCCTCGCCGGCGGCCGCCAACCGTCCGGCCTAGCGCGGTGGGGTGAGCGCATTACGCGCTGGCGGATCGTCCCGTTGCAGGATCCCGGGATGCAGCTTCTTGCGCGTCTTCGCGAGTTACCGTCTCCGCCCCTGGCCTCGGCTTTCGTTGTTGGTTGTCTCGCGCTTCAGCATTCAAGCGTGCTGCCCACTGAAAAGGTCATCCTCGGCACAGCGCTTGGCTGTGGCGTCGTGGCGGTGCTCTGGCGTCGCAGGGCATGGGGTGGCTGTCTTGTTGCGGCGATCATCGGGTTCTGCTGGGCGGCCTGGTTGGCCACGGCTTCGCTTCAGTCGCGTATCCCTCCATCGCTCGAGGGCCGTGATCTGCTGCTTGAGGGGTATGTCGACGAACTGCCTCTGCGCTCTTCTCAGGGCCTGAGGTTTGGTTTTCATGTCACGGGTTGCGCACAGCCCGATCCCGAGTGTCCCGTCGGCCGCCGGATCCGGCTTGGCTGGTCGGTGAGCTTTGCTCGCGGTGTTGCGCCCGGTGATGAGGCGAGTCCGCCGTTGGCGCTCGCGCCCGGTGAACGCTGGCAGCTCCATGTCCGGTTAAAGCGGCCGGTGGCCACGGTCAATCCAGGTGTGTTTGACGCCGAATTACGCATGCTCCAGGAGGGGGTGGCCGCCCTCGGCTACGTGCGCAAACCGCGAGGAGGTGAGCCCTCCAATCAGCGCCTGGAAGGCTGGCACCTGAACCTCCGAACACTGTTCGAGGCCGCGCGTGCGGCCGGGCTCGCGGCGCTTGACAGCGCGCTCCGCGCAGAGCGTGTTGATGCCAGCGGGGTGCTGCTTGCGCTCGCGTATGGTGATCAGGCAGCTATCTCGGCAAGCGACTGGGACGCCTTTAACCGTACTGGCGTTGCGCATCTCATGAGCATCTCGGGCCTTCACATCACCATGCTGGCTGCGATCGCTGGTGAACTTGCGCGACGGATGCTGCATCGTCGCTGGGTCGCGCGCTCAGGTCTTCTTTTGCGTGTGCCTGCGCAGCGGCTGCAGTGGTGCTTTGCCATCGCAGTGGCTTTCATCTACTCGGGGCTTGCGGGGTGGGGCATTCCGGCGCAGCGCACCTGCTGGATGCTGGCGGTTGCGGGATGGGCGCTCGCGAGCGGGCGCAGTCGTTCGCTGCCGCGCATTCTGAGTCTGGCAGCGGCGGTTGTGTGTGTGTTCGACCCCTGGGCACCACTCGCCGCCGGCTTCTGGCTGTCGTTTGCAGCGGTTGCAGCGATCGTGCTCCATGCCAGCGTGGTGCATGCGAGCCCGCCTCGCTCAGCGCCCGTCCGCCTGGCGGCTTTCCGCCGCGCGTTGCGCGCGGCGGTTCAGAGCCAATGGGCGGCCACCCTGTCGCTTCTGCCGCTGGGCGCGCTATTTTTCTCAACCCTGTCCCTGATAGGTCCGCTCGCTAACTCCTGGGCGGTCCCGCTGGTGTCGGTGCTGGTGACGCCAGCCGCGCTGTTGCTGAGCGCGCTCGCTGTGGCGACGCCCTGGGCGGCCGAGTGGCTCGCGCCGGTCATCGCTACCCCCACAGGCTGGATGCTGGATGCCTTGAGGGTCATGGCATCCTGGCCCGGCGGCGCCGTGGTGCTGGCTCGGCCCGATTCCTTGTCATTGGCCCTTGCAGCGGTCGCAGTGGCGGTTTTGCTCGCGCCACGGCCGGTGCCAGCTCGTGCGCTCTGGGCACTGGGTCTGCTGCCGCTTGTGGTTAGGGGGCCAGAGCCGGTTCCTCCCACCGGTTTCAGGCTTAGTGCGCTCGATATTGGTCAGGGCATGGCGGTGCTCGTGGAGGCGGGCGGCAAGCGCCTGTTGTATGACACTGGCCCCGGCTGGGAGGCGGGGGCAGATGCCGGAGCCCGCGTGATTGTGCCGTGGCTGCGCAGCCGCGGGATCGCCTCGCTCGATGTACTGGTGATTTCGCATGCCGACATTGATCATTCGGGAGGCGCGGCGAGCGTGCTTCGGCTCACTGGCGCAAAGCGCGTGTTCAGCTCAATTGCGCAAGGTCATCGCCTGCTCGCCGATATTTCACAGCACGAGCCGTGCCGGCGCGGCGATGCCTGGCAGTGGGGGGAGGTTCGATTCGAGTTCCTCCATCCGGGGCCAGAGTTTCCACCCGGCGCAGCCCGCTCGCCCACCAACGCGCTCAGTTGCGTGCTGAAAATCGAGGCGCCCGCTGGGTCTGCCCTGCTCGCGGGGGATATCGAGGCGCGCCAGGAAATTGACCTGGTTGAGCGGCTGGGTGCGCGTTTAAAGAGTGATCTGCTGCTGGCGCCGCACCATGGGAGCAATACGTCCTCTTCGCCCCGCTTCCTTGCTGCCGTCAGCCCGCGCGCTGCGATCTTTCAGGTGGGTTATCGGAACCGCTTTCGCCACCCCACACCGCGAGTGCTGGGCCGCTACCAGGGCGCGGGCATTGAAGTTCTCAGAACCGACCACCACGGAGCGCTCACCGTGCACGCAAGCTACGCAGGCCAACCCTGGCGCATCGAGCACGCCCGTGAAACCCCCACACGCTACTGGCGGGTACGGACAGACGACAGCGACTGATGCTTATTGCGCCGTCCATCCCCCGTCAATCGACCACGCGGCGCCCCGTACCTGATCGGCGGCAGGCGAACACAAAAACACCGCAAGCTCGCCCAGTTGCTCGGGAGTGACGAACTCAAGGCTGGGCTGTTTCTCGCCGAGCAGCGCAAGCCGGGCCGCCTCGGGTGATATGCCTGCCTGAGCCGCGCGCGCATCAATCTGCTTCTGAACCAGGGCCGTCAATACCCAGCCCGGACAGATGGCGTTGCAAGTAATGCCGGTACGCGCGGTTTCAAGCGCCACACCCTTGGTGAGTCCCCCGCTGCCATGCTTGGCGGCCTCATACGCGGCTTTTTCAGCCGAGGCGACCAGGCCATGTGCCGACGCAATATTGATGATCCGACCCCAGTTACGGGCCCGCATGCCGGGAAGGGCGCAGCGCGTGGTGTGAAACGCCGACGAGAGATTGAGTGCAATCACCGCATCCCAGCGTTCAATTGGAAACGATTCGATCGGCGACACATACTGGATGCCTGCGTTATTCACAAGAATGTCAATGCCGCCATGGGCCTTGCCGAGGCGTGCCATCATCGCGTCGATCTCCGCGGATCGCGTGAGATCGGCCGATTCGTAAAACACCTTCACGCCATGCTCGGCGGCGAGCCCGGCCTGCAGTTGCGCAATCTCGGAAGGGTCACCAAATCCGTTCACTACGAGGTCTGCGCCCTGCCTGGCGAGCGCCCGGGCGATGCCCAGTCCGATCCCACTCGTTGACCCGGTTACCAGCGCGAGCTTTCCCTTCAGCATTGCCTTGTCCTCCAGACGGTAAGATTCGTTTTGAATTGTACGGCGGTGGCATGCACCGTCCAAACCCCACCGGTGTTTCTTGATTCATGAATTCACCCATTGCACGCTCCGTTATCTGCGCGAGCCCCTCCGGGCTGCATCGGATCGGATACTGGGAGTGGCCGTGTCAGAGTGGTCAAGCCCGGCCACCTACGGTGCTCTGCGTTCATGGGCTCACCCGCAATGGCCGGGACTTCGACGCGCTTGCCGAGCGACTCTCACATCACTATCGAGTCATTTGTCCGGATATGGCAGGACGAGGACGCTCTGACCGGCTCGCCAATTCGGCGCTTTACGCCATCCCCCAATATCTCGCCGACTGCGTTTGCCTGGTGGCGAGGCTTGATGTCGAGCGCCTCGCGTGGGTGGGCACCTCCATGGGCGGGCTGATCGGCATGAGCCTCGCGTCGCTTCAATCCAACCCCATCTCTGCGCTGGTGCTCAATGATGTGGGGCCGGTACTGAGCGCGGAGGGTTTGCGCCGGATTGGCGACTATGTGGGCAAGGCTCCCAGCTTCGACAGCTACGAAGCCTGCCTTTCGTACACCCGCACGATCGCGGCTGGTTTTGGCCCGCATGATGATGCGGGGTGGGACATGCTGGCACGCCACTACTGGATACATGACGGGCCGCGTTGGCGAGTGCATTACGATCCGCGGATCGCCGAGCCGTTTGCCAGTGCCGGCGGCTCGGGGCCACTTTCGCTCTGGCCGCTCTATGACGCGGTGGCTTGCCCGACGCTCCTCATGCGCGGGGCCCAATCCGATCTGCTTGACCTTGCCACGGCAACCGATATGACCCGGCGTGGCCCTCGAGCCCGGCTGATCGAAATTGCTGGCGTCGGTCATGCGCCCAGCCTGATTCCCGGTCCGCAGATCGATGCGGTTGAACGATTTCTCAAGGAGTGTTTTCGATGAGCGATATCAGACGGATAAATGTTGGCAAGCGGATGTGCGACGCAGCGGTTCACAACGGTGTGGTGTATCTGGCCGGACAGGTAGCCGATGACACCAGCCAGGACGCAAAGGGACAAACTGCACAGGTTCTGGCCACCATCGATCGGCTGCTGGCCGACGCGGGAAGCGACAAAACCCGGATGTTGCAGGTGCAGATCTTTCTCAGCGACATCGCGAACTTCCAGGCCATGAACGAGGTATGGGACGCCTGGGTTGCGCAAGGTCATACCCCGCCTCGCGCAACAATCGAATCGCGGCTCGCGACGCCGGCTTACCTGGTCGAGATCAAAGTCATCGCTGCTGTTCGCTGAATGGGCGGGGCCCGTGCGCTCGCGGGCCCTGGCGCTAGCGCCAACCCACCCTGTCAATCAGCCGCGCTGCCGCAGCCTGTGAGCGACCCAGTGCGGCGACCGGCAGAGGGTCGGCCTTGAAGGTACCGAGGGCGGCAAGCGCCGGATTCTCGATACGTACGCCGGGCACAGCAGGCCACTCGTTATTGCCGTCAGCCAGATAGCGCTGCGCCTCATCGCCCGCAAGATATTCGAGGAAACGAAGCGCCGCCTCGGGGTTCTTCGCGTGCCGCAAGACTCCGCCCCCGGTCACGTTGACATGCGCGCCGTGGCCGGCCTGATCAGGCCAGATGACCTGTAATTTCGCCATGATTTCGCGATCGGCGGGTTTGTCCGACCGCATGATGCGAACGAGGTAATACGTGTTGCTCAAGGCGACCGCGCATTCGCCGCTCGCCACCGCTTTGATCTGGTCGGTGTCGCCTCCGCGCGGGGCCCGGGCAAAGTTGGCCACCACGCCGCGCGCCCAATGTGTAGCCAATAGCTCGCCTTGATGCTCGATCATGGCGGCGATGAGGGAGAGCATGTAGGGGTGAGCGGCTGAGCGGGTGCAGACCTTTCCTTTCAGCGCCGGGTTTGCCAGGTCCGCATAGGATGATATGGCGTGAGCTGTAATCCGCGAACGGTTCACAATGATGACCCGTGCCCGGGTGGAGATTCCGAACCAGGTCGTGCCGTCGGGGGTTGCAGGCGCTCGCAGGCTGGCCGGAATTCTTCTCTCCAGAAGCTCGGAGCGCACAGGGCTGAACAGGCCTTCGCTTTGAGCTTTCCACAATCTGGCTGCGTCCACCAGCAGCAAGACATCAGCGGGGCTTGCTCGACCTTCGGTTCGCAGCCGCTCGAGCAACGCTTCATCGCCGGCCTCAATCCTGTTGATCCGGATACCGGTGGTGCGTGTGAAGTGGGTGTAGAGCGCTTCGTCGGTCTGATAGTGACGCGCGGTGTAGAGGTTGACAACCGCTGTTTGCGCGGGTGCGGTGAATGGCAGGACGAGGCAGAGTAAGACAGTGGTTCGGATGATCGCGTAGCGCATACTCGGGCGCGCCTCGCAAGGCGCTTCAGGTGGAATGGCTAAAGTTTAATAGTAATGAGAACCATTCGCAATTAAACCGCCGTAAGCCGACGGTAAGCGTCGCGACCGACACTGCGGCCGGACTCGGGGGGATCCTCATGGTAACGATCACTAACTCGCTGGCAGCCTTCCATCAGCGCTCGATCACCGAACGAACAGCGTTCTGGGCTGAGCAGGCCGCACTGATCGAGTGGCACAAGCCGCATACCCAGGTGCTCGATGACTCGCAACTGCCGTTTGCGCGCTGGTTTCTGGGGGGCGAGACCAACCTCTGTCACAACGCGGTCGACCGGCATCTGGCAACGCTCGCAGACAAGCCAGCGTTGATCTTTGTCTCCACCGAGACCGGCGCGGAGCGAACCTACACCTTCGCCGAACTGCATGCGGAAGTCATGCGGATGGCGGCGGTGATGCAGTCTCTGGGCGTCAAGCGTGGCGACCGGGTGAGTCGTCAAGAACGAGTTTGTGGCTGGGCTTGAGCGAGATGGACGATACAAAGTTTTGCAGGCTCGATATGCGACGATGCTCGAAAAAGAAGTGCCGAAAAAGTTGATACTCGAGCGTTACCTCAACACGATT
>SYIM01000347.1 GCA_005798775.1 Burkholderiales bacterium | reverse complement strand
TTGCCTGCGCCGTTGGCGCCGAGCACGGTGACGATAGAGCCACGCCGGACTTCCAAGCTCACGCCCCGAATCGCCTGCACCGGGCCGTAGCTCGACTCAATATTCGACAACCGCAGAATCACGTCGTCGGCCACGACTTCAGTCTCCCAGGTAAGCCGCAATCACATCGGGATGCGACTGAACTTCGGCAGGTGAACCCTCGGCCAGCACCCTGCCGTAGTTCACCGCGAGCACCCGGTCCGAAACACGCGACACCAAGCTCATGTCATGCTCAACCATCAGCACCGTAATGTCCAACAAATCACGAATGTCCTGAATCCAGTAAGCCATGTCATCGGTTTCCTCGACATTGAGCCCCGACGAGGGCTCATCGAGCAGCAGCAACCGGGGCTGTGCAGAGAGCGCCCGCGCAAGCTCCACTACCTTGCGAACGCCATAGGGTAGGCCTGCCACCCGGCTGTCGCGGTGCACCTGCAGATCAAGGAAATCAATGATCTTCTCAACCCGGCGACGATGCTCGACTTCGCGACGCCGAACCGACGGCAGAAACAGTATTTCAGCAACGAAGTTCGACCGCGCCTGCGCATGACAGCCGATTAAAAGGTTCTGAAGCACGGTGGCATGCTCGAACAGTTCGATGTTCTGGAATGTGCGACCGATGCCGCGCGAAACCACCCGATCGGGCGCAAGCGCGGTCAGGTCTTCCCCCCGGTACATAATCCGTCCGGCGCTCGCCGGATAAATGAGACTCACCAGATTGAAGATCGTGGTCTTGCCCGCGCCGTTGGGACAGATGATGGTGTAGATCTCGCCCTCGCGCACACCAAAACTTACATCATCGACCGCCGTGAGACCGCCAAAGCGCTTGGTGAGTTGTTCAACGCGAAGCAGTTCCATCAATGCACCCGCTCCGACTTCTGATAGGTCTTCTGGCGCCTGAACATGCCAGCCTTGTACATGGGAAAGAGCGAGAACCACGTGCGGATCTTGACCCATCGACCATAGAGCCCGAGGGGCTCGAACAGCACAAACAGAATCATCAGAACGCCAAAAACGGTGGACTTGAGGCCGGTCTGCTCGGCGACCGCCTGGGGGAGGTAGTCTTTGGTAATAGCGATCAGCTCTGGCAGCACGATCATGAAGATGGCCCCGAACACCGCGCCGTGCAGCGACCCCATGCCACCGATCACGATCATCATGAGAAACTCGATCGACAGAAACAACGTGAACTGCTCGGGGCTGATGAAGCGGATCTGGTGGGCATAGAGCGCACCGGCAAGGCCGGTGATCCCAGCCGACAGCGCAAAACTCAGCGTCTTGTAGCGGGCCAGATTGACGCCCATGCTCTGGGCCGAAATTTCCGAGTCACGGATGGCGATGAAGGCGCGACCCGTGGGAGAGCGCAGCAGGTTACGTACTGCAAGGGCCACCAGTACGATGGATGTGAGGCATACATAGTAGAAGCTGTGAGAGCCAGTGAGTGGGCTACCGGCGAGATTGAGCGGTGGCACCATCAGTCCGGAGTTTCCCGCGGTGAGCGACTCCCAGCGCGCGAGCACTTCCTCCACGATGAAACCGAAGGCAAGCGTCGCAATGGCCAGATAAATGCCGGTAAGTCGAAGCGCAGGCAACCCGATCAGCATGCCCGCCGCTGCGGCAAGCAGGATCGAGGCTGGCGCACTCAGCAGAAACGGCCAGCCCGCCGCCTGCAGCAGCGTCTCGGTGTAAGCGCCGATTGCCAGGAAGGCCGCATGCCCCATGGAGAGCTGGCCGGTAAAGCCGCTGAGCAGCATCAGCCCGAAGGCGACAATGCCCCAGATGTAAATGAACACCAGTTGCGCGCGCCAGTATTCGGGTACGACAAACGGCGCAGCCAAAAGAGCCGCCAGAAGCAGCGCGTACCAGCCAGCTTCGGTGCGGTCACGAAACAGCTGCAGATCCTGCTCGTATCGGGTCTTGAAGATGAAGCGCATGGTGTGGCTGTCTCAGACCTTCTTGCGCCGCATCTCGGCAAAGATGCCCGAGGGACGAACCACAAGCACAATCAGCACAACAATGTAAGCGGCCACGTTCTTGAAGCCCTCGGGAAGATAGAAACCCGCAAAAGCCTCCACCAGGCCGATGATCAAGCCACCAACGATCGCGCCAGGGATGCTGCCAAAGCCCCCGACCACGGCGGCAGGAAACGCCTTCAGGCCCACGAACCCCATATTGGAGTGCACGAAGGTGATCGGTGCGAGCAGTACCGCTGCGAAGGCCGCGATGCCTGCGGAAATGCCCCATACAAGCGTGTTGATGCGGCGTACGGGAATACCCATGTAATAGGCCGCCAGCTGATTCTGCGAACTCGCCTGCATGGCGATACCGATCCGGGTGCGGCTGAAAAAAAACCATAGCACCACGCAAAGCGCCGCAGTCAGCGCGATGATCGCCAGATCATCGGATGAAACCACCATCTCCCCCAGCCGGATCGTGGCGTCAGACCAGGGGGCTTTGAGCGCGTGAGTGTCCGTTCCCCAGCCAGGCACCATGGTGGCAATGCCGCGCGCCACAAAGCCGATACCGATGGTCACCATCACCGCGGAAAATGTGGGCTGACCGATGATCGGCCGCAGCAGGAAGCGGTCGAAGAGCGCACCAACCGCCACCAGCACCGCGAGGGTCAGCACGACAGCCAACGCGAACGGCAACTGCCAGAGACTTGCGAAAGTGAACGCGACAAAGGCGCCCAGCATCATCACATCGCCCTGCGCGAAATTCACCACCTCGGTGGCTTTGTAAATCAACACAAAGCCAAGCGCAATGAGCGCGTAGATGCAGCCCATTGCGACACCACCGATCGCCAGTTGCAGAAACTCCATGTCCCCCGGTCCCGCTTCGGCTACCGGTATCGCCGGCGCCCCGCTGTTGATTCGCATTCGAGCCGCTTGGGCAGCCTCAATGATGTGCCCTGAGTCTATCGACGGGGCTGCCGGGCGTCAAAGATTCCCGTGATCACTTCGGTGCTGCGAGCCCCATGGAGCGGGTAATCAGTTCCTTCATGATCTCGTT
>SYIM01000346.1 GCA_005798775.1 Burkholderiales bacterium | reverse complement strand
GGCGACGACGCGATGCTGAAAGCAGCCGCCGCCAACGGCTGGCTCGACGCGCGCCCGGTGGTGCGGGAGTCCCTGCTAGCGATGCGACGCGCAGGCGCCGACGGCATCCTCACCTATTTCTCGCTGGATGCAGCGCGCTGGTTGCGGCAGGCTCAATGAGGCGAAGTCGCTGAGGCAGGCTCGCCGAGCCCTCACCGAGGGCTCCGCCGGATCTGCCCCAGTACCCAGCTCGTGTAGGCCGGCGACACCGCTGCGGGCGAGAGCGCGATCAGTTCGGCACCTCGTAGGGGTGAAGCTCGCGCAGCCGCGCCTCGAGCGCGACCCAGCGGCGGCGCGAGGTCTTGATCAGCATCGGTACCTCGGACGCCTCTTCGATCGCGCCCTGCCAGCGATAGATCGATACACAGGGCGCAAACACGTTCACGCAAGCCGCAAGGCGCTCGTCCACCAGCACGCGCGCCAGCGTCTGCGCGGTGTGAGCGTCCGGCGCGTTACTGATCGCAAGCACCACGCTGTCTGGGGGCTCGATCTCAACCGGTCTTGGCGAATCGCGAGGCGTGCTCATGCGGTTTGTCGAAAACGCCGCCGGGTGAGCCATCGGGCAAGGGCGAATGCGGCGACAGTCCACCCGATGAGCAGCACCAGCGGGCCCGCCACCGCCGCAGGCCACTCGCCGACCACGAGCGGTCGGACAAGATTCACAGCAGACGCAAGCGGAAGCACACCGGCCACGGCTTCCAGCCATGAGGGCAACGCGTGCGTAGGGTAGTACACCCCGGAGATGAAAATCATGGGTGTTAGGCAGAGCGTGAAGTAGAAGGTAAAAAAATCATAGCCTCGGGCGAGCGCGTTGAACACCAGCCCGATCGCCGAAAAGCACAGCCCTGTGAGCAGGATCACCGGCAGCACGGCCGGCAGCGTAGGCGCCCGCGTCACGCCAAGCGCAAACGCCACCACCACGATCGCCACCCCTGAAAGCGTCGCTTTGCTCGCAGCCCACAACCACTCTGCCACCAGGATGTCGTCGAGCTCCACCGGAGCATTCATGAGCGAGTGCCAGGTGCGCTGCACCTGCATTCTGGAAAATGCCGAGTAAAGCGACTCAAAACTTGCCGCCATGGTGGTGCTCATACAGATCGCGCCGGCTGCGAGGAATACGATGTACCGGACGCCGTCAACCTCGCCCAGAAAGGAGCCCAGGCCGTAGCCGAAGGCGAGCAGGGTGATCAGGGGTTCAGCGACGTTGCCCACCAGACTGGCTGGCGCAAGTTTTCGCCAGACAAGCAGGTTGCGGCGGTACACCGCCATGACGCGGGCAGGATCAATCACGAAGATCACGCCCGGTGAGCTTGAGAAATACATCCTCCAGATTGGCTGCGCGGCGCAGCACCCGCAGATCGCCCATGGCGGAAAGCGTTATGGCACGCGCTGAATCTGTGGTGTAGAGGTAGAGCGTCTCGCCGATCCGCTCGATACGCTCTGCGCCGCGCGGTTCGATTGGAGGGAGGACCGCGCCGGGACGCCCTGGCATGATCTCAAGCACGACTGGCTCAATATGCGTGGCAATCAGACCGGCGGGTGAGTCGACTGCAATACAGCGGCCGTGATCAATGATCGCGATCCGGTCACAAAGCCGCTCGGCCTCTTCCATGAAATGCGTCGTCACCACGATCGACTTGCCACGCGCGAGCAGCTGCCGCAACCGTTCCCAGATCAGGTGTCGCGCCTGCGGATCGAGGCCGGTTGTGGGCTCATCGAGCAAGAGCAGTTCAGGATCATTGACCAGCGCGCGCGCGAGCGTGAGGCGGCGTTTCATGCCACCCGAAAGCTCATTGATTCGGGCGTTCCGCTTGTGAGCGAGCCCCGCAAACTCGAGCAGCGGCGAAGGGTCGCGTCGCGCGGCATGCGCACGAGACCCAAAGTACCGGGCGAAAACAATCAGGTTTTCAGCAACCGTGAAGTCAGGATCGAGCGCGTCGAGCTGCGGCACCACCCCGATCCTTTCGCGAACCGCCCTGGCTTCGCGTGGCACCTCGAGACCTAGCACACGAATATCGCCCGCATCGGGCGGGGTGAGCCCGAGCAGCATCCTGAGCGTCGTGCTCTTTCCCGCGCCATTGGGCCCGAGCAATCCGAAGCACATCCCCTCCAGAACCTCGAGATCGAGCCCATCAACCGCGCGGTGATCACCAAAGCGCTTGACGAGCCCGCGGGCTCTGAGCACTGCGCTCATGGATCAGCCGCGCAAAGGCGGCGATCAGTTAGCCGCGGGAGCGGTTGTAACGTCCTCGCTACGGTCCATGAGCCGCACCAACGCCATGGGCGCATTGTCGCCCACGCGGTAGCCGAACTTGAGGATGCTGGTGTAGCCGCCGTTGCGCTGCGCATAGCGCGGTCCGAGCTCATTGAAGAGCTTGACCACAATATCGCGATCACGCAGGCGATCAAACGCCAGGCGACGGTTCGCAAGCGAAGGCTTCTTGCCCAACGTGATGAGCGGCTCAACGACCCGGCGAAGTTCCTTCGCCTTGGGCAACGTTGTCTTGATCATCTCGTGGCGCAATAGCGCAATGCAGAGGTTGCGCAGCATCGCCTCGCGGTGGGCGCTGGTGCGGTTGAGTTTTCTTAGTCCGTGACGGTGACGCATGATTCGCTTCCTGTGGTCGCGTTCAGGCTTACGGGCGCTCGAGGCCCGCAGGCGGCCAATTTTCGAGCTTCATGCCGAGCGTAAGTCCACGCGAGGCGAGCACTTCCTTGATTTCGTTGAGCGACTTCCGGCCCAGGTTGGGGGTCTTCAGCAGCTCGTTCTCGGTACGCTGGATCAGGTCGCCGATGTAGAAGATGCTCTCGGCCTTGAGGCAGTTGGCAGAGCGCACTGTGAGTTCGAGATCATCGACCGGACGAACCAGGATCGGATCGATCTGCGGTCCACCTCGGCTCACCGCGCCCAGAACTCCCAGCGTCTCCGAGCCAGGATCGGACCCCCCCTCAAGCGCAGCGAACACTGAGAGCTGCTCCACCAGGATACGGGCCGACTGGCGTACAGCCTCTTCGGGAGCGATCACTCCGTTGGTTTCGACATCAACCACCAGCCGATCCAGATCGGTACGCTGCTCGACGCGAGCGCTCTCGACCTGGTAACTGACCCGGCGAACCGGGGAAAATGACGCATCGAGCACGATTCGTCCGATGGTTTTCGTCTCGTGCAGTTCGCGCAATGTGCCCGGCACGTAGCCGCGGCCGCGCTCGACCCGGATCGATATGTCGAGTTTCCCCCCTTCTGTGAGGGTGGCCACGACATGCCCGGGATTGACGATCTCGACGTCATGCGGCAGATCGATATCGGCCGCTGTGACCGGCCCCGGGCTGTCCTTGCGCAAGGTGACGAACACCTCGTCGCGGTTGTGCAACTTGAATACCACGCCCTTCAGGTTGAGGAGCAGGTCGACGACGTCCTCGCGAACGCCGTCAATTGTTGAATATTCGTGGACCACGCCCGAGATCTGGACTTCGGTCGGTGCGTAGCCAACCATCGAGGAGAGCAATACACGGCGTAGCGCATTACCCAGGGTGTGACCGTAGCCGCGTTCGAACGGCTCCATCACCACGCGGGCGTGAGCGGCACCGAGTTGCTCGACCTCGACGATGCGCGGCTTCAGCATGGCAGTCTGCATGGCAATCCTTTAAATTAGCGCGAGTACAACTCGACGATCAGGCTTTCATTGATGTCACCGGCCAGGTCCGCCCGGTCGGGCGTGGACTTGAACACACCTTCCATTTTGGTCTTGTCGACCGAAACCCAAGAGGGAAAGCCGTGTTGATCGGCGAGATTGAGGGAGTCAACAATCCGGGCCTGTACGCGCGACTTCTCGCGAACAGCGATCACGTCATTGGGCTGAACGAGCATGGACGGGATGTTGACCGGCTTTCCGTTGATAGTCAGCGCCTTGTGGCCGACCAGCTGGCGCGCCTCGGCACGGGTGGAGCCAAACCCCATCCGATAAACGACGTTGTCGAGCCGACTTTCAAGAAGCTTCAGCAAATTCTCGCCAGTGTTGCCGCGACGGCGAACAGCCTGGGCGTAGTAGCGCCGAAACTGCCGCTCGAGTACACCATAGATGCGCTTGACCTTCTGCTTTTCGCGCAACTGCTTGCCGTAATCGGATGTGCGGGCACCCGAAATACGGCCGTGCTGGCCCGGCTTGCTGTCGAGTTTACATTTTGAATCGAGGCCTCGGCGGGCGCTCTTCAGAAACAGATCCGTGCCTTCACGGCGGGCCAGTTTGGCCTTGGGTCCGGTATAACGTGCCACGATGGTTTCCCTTCTGTTGCGCGAATCACTTCGCGGTCAGTTCGCCTTCGGCGACCCGGCCGCATGAAGCGGCCTCACGGGTGGCGAACGGTGGTCTTGACGACTCGGATTGCCTGGGGCACCGACCAACGGGCGGCACCTTTAAGCTTGGAGCATTCCTTGCGGTTTGCGCGGGACGTCCGAGCCGCCGCGTCGCCTGTCTGCGACGCGAGGCTTCGCCCCTCAAAAAATTCGTCGCCGAAGGTCAGATCCGGCGACGCTTGGGCGGACGGCACCCGTTGTGAGGAATGGGTGTGACATCCTGAATCTGCAGGATCTTGATGCCCAGAGCATTCAGGGCCCGCACTGATGATTCCCGCCCGGGACCCGGTCCGCGAATCTCGACCTCGAGATTTTTGATACCGCATTCCTGTGCGGCGCGCCCCGCGGCCTCAGCTGCAACCTGCGCAGCAAACGGCGTGGACTTGC
>SYIM01000345.1 GCA_005798775.1 Burkholderiales bacterium | reverse complement strand
GCCGATCCTGGCAGATGGAATTGCCACACATTGGCGACTTGCCCGCCGGTACCCAGGGCGCCAGAAAGTCAAGCAACGCCTGCTCGGCGCCTGCCTCCGACCAGGGCGAGACCCGTACGCGATCGATCAGTCCGGAGCGCTTGTGAGTGCTCTGGTTCCACTGGTCCATGCCCCCCAGCACCTCATCGGTTTGCCGGATCGCAAAAGATTCGCTCTGCGCGCGCACAACGAGCGACTCATCGGTGATCACCAGCGCGACCTCGATGATGCGATCATGATCGGGCCGAAGGCCGGTCATCTCCATGTCGACCCATACCAGCAGCGATTCACCAGGTGCCTGTGACATAATCATTCATCCTCCGGGCGCCATTCTCACATATGCCAGACGCGCACTCTCCCGGCGCTGCCGCCATCGCCTTTACGCTGTTTTTTTTGTCCGCGCTCATCGGGTCCACATTGTTGCGACTATGGCTTGCCGGTCGGCAGGTTCGTCATGTTGCGCGGTATCGTTCATCAGTGCCTGCTGCCTTTGCCGATCGCATCACACTTGCCCAGCACCAGCGGGCCGCCGATTACACCGCCGCGCGAGGGCATCTGGGCATCCTCGAAATGCTCACGCAGGCCGCCTGGCTCATCGTACTCACCGTGCTCGGTGGGTTCCAGTTTTTCATCGCGGTAAGCGGCCTCCTGCCTGAGGCCCTCAGCTGGATACGCCCGCTTCTGCTGCTCGTCCTCGTAAGCGCCACCAGCGCCCTGATCGATATGCCCTTTGCCTGGTGGCGCCAGTTCAGGCTTGAACAACGCTTCGGCTTCAACCGGATGACGCCGGCGCTCTTCATTGCCGACGCGCTGAAGGGCGCACTCGTCATGACACTGCTGGGCCTGCCGCTGGCCGCTGCGGTACTTGCCCTGATGAACGCTGCAGGTCCGCTGTGGTGGCTCTGGGCCTGGTGTGTCTGGATGGCCTTCAATGTTATGGTGCTGCTGGTGTACCCCACACTGATTGCACCGCTCTTTAACCGCTTCGAGCCCCTACCTCAGGGCGAGATCCGTGCACGGGTAGAGCAGTTGCTCGCCAGAACCGGGTTCGCAGCAGGCGGCCTGTTCGTGATGGACGGCAGCCGCCGCTCGGCGCATGGCAATGCCTACTTCACCGGCTTTGGCCGTTCGCGACGTATTGTGTTCTTCGACACGCTACTCAATCAGCTGAACGCCGACGAAATCGAGGCGGTGCTCGCTCACGAGCTCGGCCACTTCCGGCTGAAGCATCTGGTGAAACGGCTGGTGATGATGTCGGCCGCCAGCCTCGCCGCGCTCGCGCTACTCGGCTGGTTGAGCGACCAAACCTGGTTCTACGAAGGGCTGGGCGTAGCGCCCGACGCGGTCACCCGTAACGTCTCTGCGCTGCTGCTATTCATGCTGGTGGTGCCAGTATTCGGTTTTCTCTTGGCCCCCCTGGGCAGCTGGCTGTCGCGACGTGATGAATTCGCCGCCGACGCGTGGGCCGCAGCACTGACTGGTCCCCAACCACTCGCGAGCGCGCTGCTCAAGCTCTACCAGGACAACGCCGCCACGCTTACCCCTGATTCGCTTTACTCGGCGGTTTACGACTCGCACCCCCCCGCTCCCCAGCGAATCGGCAGACTGCTTGCTGCAGGGGCTGCGCAGCCGCGCCAGGCCACAGCGTCGGCGCCTGCTTGAACCACAGCGCAGGCACCGTCATCGCCTCGCACGGCCGCCAGCTCCTGGTGGCTGTCGACGGCGAGACTGTACCGCCGCGCGAGGCCGTCACGCGCGGTCGCCGCAGCGACTGCTGTGTTGGCGATCGGGTCGCCCTCACCCTGATCGGTGATCGCCAGGCAGCCATCGAGCAGATCCTGCCACGCACCAACCTCATGATGCGAAGCGACGCCGGCCGCAGCAAAGCCCTTGCAGCCAACGTAGACCGGGTCGCAGTGGTGGTGAGCGCGGAGCCACCGTTCTCCGAGGAACTCCTGATGCGTGTACTGGCCGTGGCGGCCAGCGAGGAAATCCCCGCCATGATTGTGGCTGGCAAGTGCGATCTCCGCGATGCGCAGGCACAGATTGAGCCGAGGCTCGCGCTCTATGAATCGCTGGGCTGGCCGGTGGTACGAATCAGCGCACGCGCCGAGCCCGAGGCCAGCCTTCGTGCGCTCGTACCGCAATTGGGCGGCCAGCGCACGCTGCTGCTGGGTCAGAGCGGCATGGGCAAGTCCACACTCGTTAATGTGTTGGTGCCGCATGCTGATCAGGCGACGCGTGAAATTTCGGTGGCACTCTCGAGCGGCCGTCACACCACGAGTTTCTGCCGGATGTTCGGCTACAGCGAGCGACTACCCACGGGCTCCACCGTGATCGACTCACCCGGGTTTCAGCTCTTCGGCATCGCCCACCTTTCGCCCTCGCAGCTGATGCACGCCCTGCCCGATTTCCGGCCGCTGCTGGGCCAATGCCGGTTCAGCAATTGCCTGCATCGAGACGAGCCAGGCTGCGCCGTGCGCGAGGGCATCCGGTCAGGTCGGGTTGATGAACGAAGGCATCAGCTGTATCTGTCGATGCTGCACGACTCGCTCAGCTAAAGCGCCGTTACGGCCCCAGCCAGGCCGCTACGCTCACCATGGCAAACAGGCCAGCCCAGAGAATGACCGATCGCCAGACCAATCCGACAGCGCTTCGCAGACCGCCCGCGTCGGGCGCTGCGCCCTGCCACTCGAACCCCTGATCGCCCGAGGCCCAGCGCGCCTCGAGCGCAGGCTCGGCAATACGCATGCCGAGCGCGCCGCCACCCGCGGCAAGGAGCAGGGCACGCTGCTCGCTCCCGGAGCCCGCAGCCACTGCACCGCGCCAGCAGAACACCGCATCTTCAAAGTTACCGACAATTGCGAAGCCCGCCGCCGAGAGCCGGACCGGCAGCCAGTCGATCAGCTTGTAGAGCAGTCCGGCAGCCGCTCCATAAGGTTCATTCACCCTGGATTCGCCGTGTGCAACGAGATAACCCCAGCGGCGGGCGAGCGACTCGGCCAGTCGGTAGAGAACCGGTCCGATCGGACCAGGCAGGACCATGTACCAGAAGAGCGGTGCAAACACGTGGCGGTGTGAAGCGACCAGCGCATGGGCGATCGCGACGCGGCACACCCCCTCCACCGATGCATCACGCGCGGGTATTTCGATTCGGTCATCGGACGACGATGCTGCCAGCCAGCGCTCGAGTACCCGCCGTGCACCGGGCAGATCGTCGGCAGCCAGAACCACCTGAATTTCGGTGAACGCGTGGCTGAACTGCCGGAAACCCACCGTGAGGTAAAGCACCAGAATATGAAAGATGATCACGGCAGCGGGGTGGATTTCCGAAGCCGCCCAGTCACCCAGCCCGACCAGACCCAGGGTCACCACGGCCATCATTGCCCAGCCGATGGCGCCATGCTGTCGCTGGCCGGCGTCGGTGCTGCCGCGGATCAGGTCGGCGAGTCCGCCGACCAGTCGATGGGCCACATTGTTGGCCGGCAACGGGCGGACTTGCTCAATCAGCAACGCGATGACCAGTGCGATGAATCCCACGATCAGACTGTCTCAGGCAGAAAGCATGCGGTAGAGGTTACGAAGCATGGCCGCGGTGGCGCCCCAGATAAAGTATTCCACTTCCGTATCGGGTGAACGCCACGGCATGGCAAAGAACAGGCGTTCACCGTCACCCGAGAGGATACGACGACGCTGATGATGCTGCGGATTCATCAGGAATGCGAGAGGGACTTCGAAGACATCAGCCACTTCGTTGGGATCTGGCTTGAGATCGAAGCCGGGCTCGAGCAGGCCAACTACCGGCGTGACTCGAAATCCGGTACCGGTCACGTACTCAGGCATGGTGCCAATGACCTCGATTCGCGAGGACTCGATCCCCACCTCTTCGTGTACTTCGCGCAGTGCCGTAGCAAGCGGCGACCCGTCCTGTTCGTCCTGACGCCCGCCAGGAAAGGCCACCTGGCCTGAATGCCGCCTCAAATGCGCGGTGCGACGAGTGAGGAGAACCGTGGGTTGCGGTCGATGCTGAACAATCGGCACGAGCACCGCTGCCGGGCGCGAGCTGTCAAGCAGCCCCGAGCGGTCAGACAACAGCTCTGGCTCCCAGTCCGGAGGACTGGCAAAACGACTGCGTAACGCCGGCGCGAGCAGGCGATCAGGCGGCACCGGGGGGAGCCGCTCATCGATCGAGACCACTGGCCACTGACTGGGATCGACCATGGCGTTGCGTGGGTCGCGCCTCAGGGGCAGGCCCGACCCACCGCGACCGCGATCAGGCCGACTTTGCCGCGCTCGGGCTGGCTTTGCCCGTAAGCTTTTCGCGAATACGCGCCGATTTGCCTGAGCGGCTACGAAGATAGTAAAGCTTCGCGCGACGCACATCACCCCGGCGCTTCACCTCGATGGTCGCGATCAGCGGCGAGTAGAGCTGGAACGTACGTTCAACGCCTTCGCCGGACGAGATTTTGCGGACGATGAACGAGGAATTGAGGCCACGATTACGCTTGGCGATCACCACACCCTCGTAGGCCTGAACGCGCTTGCGCGCGCCCTCAACCACGTTGACACTGACAATGACCGTATCGCCCGGAGAGAAGACAGGAACCTTCTTGCCCAGACGGGCGATTTCTTCCTGCTCGAGTTGCTTGATGAGATCCATTGAATGCTCCTTGAGCCATCGTCGCGAGCCTCTGCAACGGCGGCCCGTACTGAGTAAACCCCAGCAGCGCGAGCCAACTTGCAAGAGCTTGCGGTGCCACGAGGGCACACGCTCGCGGGTATGAAAATCCCTAAGGATCAACCCGGGCCATGCGAGAGGATAGAAAACCGGAAGGTGGCGGAGAGTCATTTCCCCCCTGCCAGAACACTTTCCGCCCCGATCTCGGGATTTTTATTCCAGAGAACCCTCGATTCTATGCTGAAATCGCTCAGCGAGGCAAAGTCAGACCTGCGATGAAGGCTTCGTCGGCTGCACTCAGCCGTTCGTCGCGACGCGCTGCCTCGAGCAGGTCAGGGCGCTTTTTCAGTGTCGCGACCAGCGCCTGTTCACGCCGCCAGCGGGAAATCCGCTCGTGGTGCCCGGACAGCAGGACCTCTGGAACCGCAAGACCTTCGAACGACTCGGGGCGCGTGTAATGCGGACAATCGAGAACGCCTGCCGCGAACGACTCCTGCTCGGCTGAGTTCGAATCGTTGAGCGCACCCGGCACATGGCGAACCGCTGCGTCCATCACCATCATCGCCGGCAGTTCCCCCCCGGACACGACGAAGTCGCCGATCGACCACTCATCATCGACATAGCGATCGAGCAGTCGCTGATCGATCGCCTCGTAGCGACCTGCAATCAGGATAGCCCCCGATGATGCCGCCAGTGCGCGTGCGCGCACGTCGGAAAAGCGTTTCCCCTGCGGCGATAGCGCAATGACCGGAGCCGGGGCCGCTCCTGCTCCGCGCCGGTCTTCGCGCACCGCAGAGATCGTCTCGGCCAGGGGTTGCGCGAGCATCACCATGCCAGGGCCGCCCCCATAAGGTCGATCGTCAACCGTCCTCCAGGCATCGCGGGTGAAGTCGCGCGGATTCCATCGCTGCAGCTGCCAGAGCCCTCGCTGAAGCGCGCGCGCGGTGATGCCGTGACGCGACATCGCATCAGCCATGTCGGGAAACAGCGTAATCAAATCGAAGCGAAGCACGTGATCGCCTGCTACCAGTCGGCGTGCCAGTCGACCCGAATGAGACGGGCTTCGAGGTCGACCGCGACGATGTAGTCGCCCACGAAAGGCACCAGTCGCTCGCGCTCACCATCAACGACGATCAGGATCGAATGTGCGCCGTGATCATCGAGCGCGCTGACCGACCCGAGCACAATGTCGTTCTGACCCCACACAGCGCAGCCCACCAGGTCGATCCAGTAGTACTCACCCTCGGCGGGTTTGGGGAAGTCGGCTCGGCTGACATGCACTTCGAGTCCCTTCAACGCTTCAGCCGCGGTCCGGTCAGATACCCCCTGGGCCTGCGCGACAAGCGTATCGCTGTGAATCCGGCAGCGGGTGATTCGGTACTCGCTGGCAACAGCCTTTGCCGATGACCTCGGTCGCACCCCCATTACGGACTCGGGCGCAGACACCAGCCACCAGCGCCGCGCCGTCCGCAGCACGGAGTCGTGCAGCGAATTAAAAGGCTCTATCTTGAAGCTGCCCGCGATTCCCCATGCACCCCGAATCCGTCCCACTGCGATGGTGTCAACGGGCCTCGCGGACAAGGCCTCCGTGATCGGGGCCTCTCGGTCAGGTGGAGGCAGGCTCACAGCTTCGCCGGAAACGGATCGAATCGGAGCAGGGCCAGGCGCTTGACGGTGCGCCCCGGCCGACAACACACGCGACGCTCAGGCTGCTGCAGGAGCGCTGGCAGCCTGCATCTTGATGAGGCGCTGAACCGCAGGAGATACCTGTGCGCCGTGGCTAACCCAGTGCTCAATGCGGGCCATTTCGATGCGAATCGGGATGTCTTTGCCCGACGCAATCGGGTTATAGAACCCGATCCGCTCGATAAACCTGCCGTCTCGGCGGTTCTGGCGGTCGGCAGCAACGATGTTGTAGAACGGGCGCTTCTTCGCGCCGCCACGGGAAAGACGGATCACAACCATCGGATCGACCCTTAAAAAGCATATATTGGAGAGAGCCGATCATTCTAGCGTGGGCGTCAGGAGGCCGCAAATTTGAGGGGCAGATGGCGCGCTCGGGCACGCGCGCATCCAGGCAAGCGGCGGCAGGCCAGGCCGCACCGTCTGCTACATTGCCGCCGCGAACCCATCGGAGCCTGACATGCCTCGCGTCCCCTACCTGCCCGCTGACCTGCGTGAACCCGCTGAAATCGTTGACGCCGTGCGCGCTCGTCGCGGCGGTCACCTGCTCAATCTTGACCGGATGCTGCTGCATAGCCCAGAACTCGCACGCGGCTGGAACGCGCATCTGGGTGCAGTCCGCACCCGCATGTCGGTTTCACCGCGGCTACGCGAAATCGCCATTTGCGTGGTGGCAGTACTGAACGACGCGGAATACGAATTCATGCATCACGCGCCGGAACTCCTCGCGGCGGGCGGCACCCAGGCCCAGGTGGATGCGCTGCGCCAGCCTCACGAAGCGATGTCGAATCCCGCACTATTTGACGACACCGAATGCGCCACCATCGAGCTCACCATCGAAATGACCCGCAATGTTCGCGTGCGCGACGGGCTCACCGAATCGCTCAATGCCAGCCTTGGTACGCAGCACACGGTGGAGCTGGTGGCAGCCATTGCCGCCTACAACATGGTGTCGAGGCTTCTGGTGGCGCTGGGCGTGGAGCCCGAATAGTCTTCGCGCTGTTTCAGAACTGGACGTCTTCCAACGCCAGCGCACCGGCTGCGCCGCTCACGATCGAGTGGCGTAGCGCCGGGGCCTGCGACAGGACGTGGTCGGCGAAAAACCTTGCCGTGGCAATCTTGGCGCTAAGGAATGCGGCATCGCCCTCGCCCGCATCGAGCAGCCGGCGAGCAGCCAGCGCGGCTCGCGCAAGCTGCCATCCGCCCAGCACCACCCCGGCGAGTTTGAGGTAGAGCACCGACCCGGCGAACACCGCCCGAACGTCGCTGCGCGACGACGCCACAATGAAAGTAACCGCTTCTTCCAGAGATTGCGAGCCCGCGGCGAGCGCATTGCGGATGGCGCCGAGGTCGCCGTCCCGCCCTTCAAGTTCCTGGAGTGTCTCGCCCATGGCCGCGATCAGGGCGCGAGACACCGCGCCGCCATCGCGCGCCGTTTTACGTCCGATCAGGTCATTGGCCTGAATGGCCGTGGTGCCTTCATAAATGGTAAGGATCCGGGCATCGCGGTAATACTGCGCAGCGCCGGTTTCTTCGATG
>SYIM01000344.1 GCA_005798775.1 Burkholderiales bacterium | reverse complement strand
GATCTCGTTGGTACCGCCATAGATGCGCTGGACACGGGCGTCGGCCCAGGCGCGGGCAACCGGGTATTCCCACATGAAACCATAGCCGCCATGAAGCTGAACGCATTCGTCCAGCACCTTACCCTGCAGGTCGCTACACCAGTATTTCGCCATGGAGGCGGTGGCGGTATCGAGCTTGTCTTCGATGAGTGCCTCCAGACAGCGATCGACGAACACCCGTGCGATCTGCACCTCGGTCTGGAGCTCGGCCAGGCGGAACCGCGTGTTCTGAAAGCTCGCCACCGTGGTGCCGAATACCTTCCGGTTCTTCACATAGTCGAGGGTCCAGTCAATCGCCGCCTGTGCGCTTTCCACCGCGCCGATCGCAATCTGCATGCGCTCCCACGGCAGTTCCTGCATCAGGTAGATGAACCCCTGATTTTCCTTGCCGAGCAGCTGTGAGGCCGGTACCCGCAGATCGTTGAAGAAAAGTTCGGAGGTATCCTGCGCCTTGAGGCCCACCTTCTTCAGTCTTTGACCCTTGTCAAAACCCGGCATGCCGCGCTCGATCAGGAAGAGACTGGTGCCTTTGGCGCCGGCTGCGGGATCGGTCTTGGCGACCACCACCACCAGGTCGGCATGCCAGCCATTGGTAATGAAGGTCTTGGAACCGTTGAGCACGTAGTGTTCACCGTCTCGCCGCGCAGTGGTGCGAACGCCCTGCAAGTCGGAGCCCGCGGCCGGCTCGCTCATGGCGATGGCACCAATCATGTCGCCCGAGGCCATTTTGGGCAGGTAACGCCGCTTCTGCTCGTCAGAGCCGTATCGAAGAAGATAAGGCGCCACGATCTCCGAGTGCAGCACAAAGCCAAGCCCGGTGGCGTTCACCCGTGCGATCTCCTCAATTACGATCACCGAGTACAGCCGATCGGCGCCGGGCCCGCCCCACTCCTCGGGTGTGGAGCTGCAGAGAAAACCGTTCTCACCCGCCTTGCGCCAGATCTCGCGGTCAACGTAGCCCTGATCTTCCCAGGCGGCGTGAAAGGGTAACGCTTCCTTTTCGAGAAAGCGGCGAACCGAGTCGCGAAACATCGCATGGTCTTCGTTGAACAGCTTTCTTTCCAGCATCGGCGGCTCCGGTGGCAACGGTTGTAACATTGCGGGTAACCCGCGCCAGCATTGCGCCCGATCTCTCCGTTCACGTCAACCTGGAGTACCGCCATGTCTGAAGCCTTTGTCTTCGACGCCATTCGCACACCGCGCGGCCGCGGAAAGTCCAGCGGTTCGCTGCACGAGGTCAAGCCGGTCAAGCTCCTCACCACTCTGATGCATGAGCTGCAGTCTCGCCACGACCTCGACACTTCACTGGTCGAAGACGTGGTGTTGGGCTGCGTGTCACCGGTCGGCGATCAGGGTTCGGTCATTCCCAAAACCGCTGCGTTGGCTGCCGGGTGGGATCTCCGGGTGTCAGGCGTCCAGATCAACCGCTTCTGTGCCTCGGGTCTCGAGGCGGTCAATCTCGCCGCCCAGAAAGTGCGCTCGGGCTGGGAAGACCTGATCGTAGCGGGGGGCGTTGAATCTATGTCGAGGGTGCCCATGGGCAGCGACGGGGGCGCCTGGATGATGGACCCCGAAACTAATCTCGACACCACGTTCATTCCGCAGGGTATTGGCGCAGACCTGATCGCCACGCTCGACAACTGGTCGCGCGAGCAGGTCGACGAATGGGGCGTGCGTTCGCATCGGTTGGCGGCTGCAGCACGCGCCAACGGCCGCTTCAAGCGGTCGATCGTAGCAGTGCACGATGAAATCGGTCTCACCATTCTCGATCAAGACGAAACTATCCGTCCGGACGCTTCGCTTGAAGCCATGGGCCAGCTGAAGCCCTCGTTTGAAAAGATGGGTCAGATGGGCTTTGACGCGGTGGCGCTCCGCAAATATCCGCAGGTCGAACGTATCCGCCACGTTCATCACGCAGGTAACTCCTCAGGTATCGTCGATGGCGCAGCACTGGTCCTGATCGGTAACGAGTCTGCCGCCCGCGCGCTGGGCATCACGCCGCGCGCCCGAATCGTAGCCACAGCGCTGACTGGCACCGACCCAACGATCATGCTCACCGGGCCCATGCCCGCCACCCGCAAGGCGCTCGCAAAAGCGGGGCTCACGATCGAGGACCGTGATCTCTTCGAGGTCAACGAGGCGGTGGCCGCAGTTCCGCTTCGCTACATGCAGGAACTCGGCGTACCTGCGGAAAAAATCAATGTAAACGGCGGTTCAATTGCAATGGGCCATCCGCTGGGTGCAACGGGCGCCATGCTGCTTGGCACCCTCATCGACGAGCTCGAACGCCGGTCGTTGCGGCGCGGGCTGATCACGCTCTGCGTGGGCGGCGGCATGGGTATTGCCACCATCGTCGAACGCCTCTGAAGAGCAGCCACCACTGGGCGGTGTGATGCCAACGCCCGCCGACAGTCGCGACCCGCCAGTCGGGTCACCCTCTCGATGCGGCGGCCCAACCCCGACCATCGCCCTTCGCTCCTGTGCGAAGCGGTCATGTCCGAGCGTTTGGTTTACCGTCCCATCACCGCCGAGTAACGCCGCGCTGCGCACAACGCACGTGGCGAGAATCCAATAGTGGGACCGATCGGAATGTTTGTTGTCACGGGCGATGGCCGCCTGAGTGGCTTCGACCCGGTGTTCGCGCGACTGCTCGCGCTACACACCCGCCCGCTCACGCTTGGCAGATTGATGGGTGCTGTGGCCACCCGGGTCGAATCGACCAGGACGTTGGAATGGGCGTGCCCGATCGGGTTCGATCAGGTCCGGGGATTCCTGTTGGAAAAGCCTGATGCAATCGCGCGGACAACGCAGCAGCTCGGGTCCCGGTCGGCTGCGAGCGCGTCTTGACCCGGAACCCGCTCGCCGGGGGTTTATCATCGGGAGCTGATCGCTTGGATCTATCCCTTACCCCTTACCGACCCCCACACGCCATGTCCACCATCCGCTTTGAGTACGGCGCCGACCACATCGCCACCCTGATCCTTGATACGCCCGGGCAGGCGGTCAATATGATGAGTGCCGCCTTCATGGCCGATCTGTCCTCGGCCGTCACCCGTCTGGAAGGCGAGCGCGACCGACTCGTTGGCGTCATCCTGACCTCGGCAAAAAGCACCTTTTTCGCGGGTGGGGATCTCCGGGCGCTCGCTGCGGTTCAACCGGAAGACGGACCGGCGTTCTTTGACTCCATTCAGTCACTCAAAGCCTCGTTTCGGCGTCTCGAGCAGCTTGGCCGGCCCGTGGTGGCCGCCCTTGGCGGAAGCACACTGGGAGGGGGTCTGGAGCTGGCGCTTGCCTGCCATCACCGGGTGGGCGTCGATGATCCGCGCATCCAGATCGGTTTCCCCGAAGTCGCCCTCGGGCTCTTGCCCGGCGCGGGCGGCGTCACCAAAACAGTCAGGCTGGTGGGTCTTCAGGCCGCCCTGCCCATCCTGAGCGAAGGTCGCCGAATGAAGCCCGCCGAGGCACTGGCTGCCGGTCTGATCCATGCCACTGTGGCTTCCGCCGATCTGTTGCTGCCCGCCGCACGCGCGTGGATCGCGGCCAATCCCGCGCCCAGACAGCCCTGGGACGATCCGAAGTGGCGTATTCCCGGCGGCACACCGTCCAACCCGGCAATCGCTTCGGTGCTGCCCATCGCACCCGCCATCCTGCAACAGAAAACGCAGGGTAATTACCCGGCCCCTGGCGCCATCATGGCGTGCGCGGTGGAAGGCGCGCAGGTCGACTTCGAGACCGCCATGCGCATTGAATCGCGCTGGCTCGCGCGCCTGGCGACCGGACAGGTGGCCAAAAACATGATCGGGACGCTGTTCTTCCAGATGAACGAGCTCAAGTCGGGAGCAAGTCGTCCATCCGGGCCAGCGCGCTGGAAGCCCGACCGTGTCGGCGTACTGGGTGCGGGAATGATGGGAGCCGGAATCGCCTGGGCCTGCGCCAGTCGGGGCATACCGTGTGTGCTGAAAGACGTTTCGCTGGAGAAGGCCTCGGCGGGTCGGGATGTGAGCGGTCGATTGCTTGCCAAGCGCGTCGAGAAGGGGCGGATGACCGTCGCCGATGCGCAGGCCGTGCTGGACCGCATCATTCCCACCGCCAGCGCCGAGGACCTGCGCGACTGCGATCTGGTGATTGAAGCGGTGTTTGAGAACCGCGAACTGAAAGCCCAGGTCACGCACGAAGTCGAAGCGGTGCTCAGCCCGGGTGCCATCGTTGCGTCCAACACGTCGACATTACCGATCTCGGGGCTGGCTCGCGCAAGTACGCGGCCCGAGCGCTTCATCGGACTGCATTTCTTTTCCCCTGTCGACCGGATGGAGCTGGTTGAGATCATCAAGGGCGACAAAACCTCAGCCGACACGCTCGCGCAGGCTTTTGATTTCGTGCAGGCCATTGACAAGACCCCCATTGTCGTCAACGACTCGCGCGGGTTCTACACCAGCCGGGTCTTCGGAAGTTTCGTCAATGAAGGGCTGGCCCTCCTTGGCGAAGGGGTTCTGCCCGCCATGATCGAGAATATTGCCATGCAGGCGGGCATGCCGGTCGGTCCGCTTGCCGTTCTCGATGAGGTGTCATTGAAACTCGCCGATGATGTGCTGCACCAGGAACTCGCTGACCTCGAGCGCGAAGCGGCGGGCCATGCTCATGAGCACAGCGCGGCGTGTGGACATGACCATTCGCACGGGCATGACGACAGCCATGGGCATGCCCATGGCCATAGCCACGAACACGGTCACGCACACGATCACGATCACAAAAACCATCATGCACACGAACACGAACACGAACACGGTCACGGTCACGCTCACGAACACGATCATGCACACGCTCACGAACACGGTCACGCTCACGCTCACGAACACGATCATGCACACGAACACGAACACGTACATGCCCATGCACACGAACATCACCACGAGCACACTCGTACCCAAGCGTCATCGCACACGCACGGTCACTCGCAGCCAGGTGCGTTACCCGCGGCCGCAAGCGGCGCAAAAACTGTCGTCCGCATACAGCGTCATGTGCACCGCATGAAATCACGCCGTATGCCCGAATCGGCGGTGTACGTCCTGGAAAAAATGTCACACGGCTACAAACGCCTCGGACGTGCCTGGGGCGCAGGCTTCTATGACTACCCGAGCGACGGGCCCAAAACCCTCTGGAGCGGGCTCAGCGTCTTTGCCCGTGGCGCCAAGCGTCAGCCCTCGCATAACGACATCCGCGAGCGGCTCCTTTACATCCAGTCGCTCGAAACCATCCGCTGCCTGGACGAAGGCGTACTCGAATCGGTTCGTGATGCCAATCTCGGTTCGATTTTCGGCTGGGGTTTCCCGGCATGGGCTGGCGGTAGCCTGCAGTTCGTCAATCACGTGGGGCTTGCGCGATTTACCGCGCGCGCTCAGGAACTCGCTGCACAGTACGGCGATCGCTTCCAGCCGCCCGAGTCGCTCATCGCGCGCGCTCGCGACGGCCGAACCTACTGATCAGCATTGAAAACGGGCCTCTAAGGGTCATCCGCCATGGTAAGACCCGCCCAGCATCTGCATGAGTGGCGCGAACCTGCGCCGCTTCGACCCGCAGCGACCATCCTTCTGCTGCGCGATGCTGGGCCCGGCATCGAAGTGCTGATGACCCGACGCTCGCCCACCGCAAGCTTTGCGCCCAGCGCCTACGTATTCCCGGGCGGCGCGCTCGACCTGGCTGACCAATCCCCCGCCGCGCGCGCGGTCAGCCGCAGCCGACCCGATCAGCACGACGAGACCCTGAGCTATGCCACCGCTGCGGTTCGCGAGGCCTTCGAGGAACTCGGCGTCCTGCTCGCCAACCAGGCCGACGGGGAGCCGGTCCCCGCTGCGGCGGCAGCCCGCCTTGACCGTACCCATGACGGCGAACTGATTGCACAACTCGCTCTGCACAACTGGGCGCTCGCACTCGACCATGTCTGGTGGTTCAGTCACTGGATTGCTGACCGCGATATTCCCCGCCGCTTTGATGCCTGGTTTTTTATCGCCCGCATGCCCGATGGCCAACATCCGTCAGCCGACGGCAACGAGCAGTTCGAACCGACCTGGGTTGCTCCGGTCGACGCGTTAGCTCGTCACGAACGCGGTGATTTCGAGATGATCTTTCCAACCCTTCGCACCCTGCGGCAGCTGTCCCGCTTCGGTTCGGTCGCTGAGGCGATCGATCATTGCCGTCGTCAGGCCATGGTGTGGACCAGTTCACCGCGTGCCGGGCTGAAGGATGGCCGCATCGAGCGCTTCTGCGAAGACGAGCCCCCTTACGGTGAGCTGGAGCTGGTGGTGCCCGATGGTCGGCCACTGCACAGCCTGGACTGGCAGCACGAACACCCGGTTCAGCTGCTAAAAAACCTATGGCGCCTCACCGCACCCAATCCCGGTCGGATGACCGGGCCGGGCACTAACTGCTACATCATCGGTGGACCGGGTGAGTATCTGGTGATCGATCCAGGTCCGGAAGACTTTGCCCACGTGGCCCGCATCCATGCACTGGTCGGAAAGGACCTGAAAGCCATTTTTTGCACGCATGACCACCAGGATCACGTGCCGGGCGCAGCTTTGTTGCAGTCACTCACCGACGCGCCCACGCTAGGCCGCCCTACTGGTCCTGATTTTGCGCCCGAGTGGAAGTGGATCCCAGACCGCACGCTCCACGACGGCGACCGCATCAAGGTGGGTGACACCACTGTCCGTGCGATCCACACGCCAGGGCATACCGAGCATCACCTGTGTCTGCTGCTGGAAGAAGATGAGCTGCTGCTGTCGGGCGACCATATCCTCAACGGCTCAACCACAGTCATCACGCCGCCCGACGGCAACATGCGCGACTATCTGTGCTCCCTGGAGCGTTTGAAAACGGAGCGCTTCGACACAATTCTGCCCGCGCACGGGTACGTGCTAGGCCGGGCCAAGCTCGAAATCGAACGACTGATTGCGCACCGATTGAAGCGCGAGACCAAAGTACTTGCAGCGCTTTTTGCGCGCCCGCGAAGCACACTCGATGATCTGGTAGAGATCGCCTACGACGATACACCCAAGGTGCTCTGGGGCGTCGCCAAGCGTTCCCTGCTCGCGCATCTGCTCAAGTTGCAGGAAGACGGCTGCGCGGAACAGACCGGCGACAAACGCTGGTATCCGTGCGATTAAGGCGATACGGTTGAATCGCTCTACGAGCGCAGGTCAGTCAGGCCACACCGCGCTGCACCCACCCCTTGCGTGGGAGCGGGCGCAGACCCGGGGATAGCCGTCAACCGGCAGGCTGCTGAGGTGCGGCGGCAGCAGCGTCGTCCGCCGCTGCGGCTTTCATTGACAGGCGCAGGCGGCCTTTGTCATCGGCCTCGATAACCTTGACGCGCACGACCTGACCTTCTTTTACATAGTCGGAAACCTGGTTGACCCGCTCATTGGCGATCTGAGACACATGTAGCAGACCGTCACGTCCCGGCATCACCTGGACGATGGCACCGAAATCGAGAATCTTGAGGACAGTGCCCTCGTAGGTACGACCAATTTCAACTTCCGCCGTGAGGTCCTCGATCATCTTCCGCGCGCGTGCCGCCGCTGCACCATCGACCGCCGCAATCGTGATGGCACCGTCGTCCTGGATGTCGATCTGCGTGCCGGTGGTTTCGGTGATCTGGCGGATGGTGGCGCCGCCCTTGCCGATCACGTCGCGAATTCGCTCGGGGTTGATTTTCATGGTGTACATGCGCGGCGCGAAGTCGGACAGCTCGGTACGCGCACCGCCCATCGCCTCGCGCATCTTGCCGAGGATATGAAGCCGGCCGTCACGCGCCTGAGCCAGCGCCACCTGCATGATTTCGCGGGTAATGCCCTGAATCTTGATGTCCATCTG
>SYIM01000343.1 GCA_005798775.1 Burkholderiales bacterium | reverse complement strand
CATCTCGGCCTGGCGGATGACATTGCCGCGACCTTCGGCGAGTTTTTTGCGGGCGTCGCTCCAGGCGGTCTGAGCCGAGTGGAGGCGGTGACCCACCTCATCCAGTTTTTCTACGAAGCCTGACAGCCGGTCATAAAGCTCTGCGCCCCGGCGCGCGATGTCCTGCGCATTACGGCTACGCGCTTCCTGCCGCCACAAATGCGCGACCGTGCGTACCACGAACAGTAGCGTCGATGGACTCACCAGCAGCACATTGCTTTCCCATGCCTCGGTAAACAGCCGCTCGTCGTGGCTCACCGCAGTGATGAAGGCGGGTTCAACCGGAACGAACATCAGCACGAAATCGAGCGTGTTACCGTAGAGCGCCTGATAGCGTTTATCGGACAGGTCTTTGAGATGCGAGCGCATGGAGGCGAGATGGTCGCGCAGCGCTGCGTCGCGTGTCGCGTCATCGTCGGCTGACACATAGCGATCGTAGGCGATGAGGGACAGTTTGGAGTCAACCACCAGGCACCGCCCTTCGGGCAGCTGAATGACGACATCGGGCTGGCGCCGCTGCCCCTGTTCATCCACCCGGGAGTCTTGTACCAGATACTCGTGCCCCCGGCGAAGCCCCGCGGTTTCAAGCACCCGCTCGAGCACCAGTTCACCCCAGTTGCCCAGACGTTTGGCCGACCCGCGTAGCGCCTGTGAGAGCTCCTGCGCGTCGTCACTGAGCGTGCGGTTGAGCTGCATGAGTTCCTGCACCTGGGCCTTGAGTGCCGAGCGCTCCTTGCTTTCGTCAACGTAAAGCGTTTCAACCTTCTGCTGGAACTGACCGATGCGTTCGCGAAGCGGTTCCAGCATGCCACCCAGGTTCTGCTGATTCTGCTCGGCAAAGCGCTTGGAGTTCGATTCGAGGATGTCCCCTGCGAGCGTTTTGAACTGATGGCCCAGCGTTTCGTGAGCGCGCTCGATAAAGACCTGCCGTTCTGCGACTGCGGTCTGCGCGGTCTTGAGTTGCTGGCGCAGTGCTTCGGCCTCGACCTGAAACTCGGCCAGTTGCGCGCGAATTTCCAGCTCGCGGCCACGGGACTCTGCGCGCTCGCGCTCTGCCTGATCGCGCAGCTGATGCGTGTCGGCGTCAGCGCGCGCGAGCGATGCCTGGGCAGCGCTCAGCTGCGACTGCAGGCGGGCCTGTTCCTGGCTGAAGCATTGTGCCTGATCGGCGAGCGCTGCCGCCCGCTCTGCCTCATTCCCCCTGCGGTGCAGGGCGTTGGCGAACCAGGCGCCCGCAGCTAGGCCGATGACCGCACACATGAGCGCAATCAGCGGGTAGGTAAGCGAATCAGTCATCGTTGAGTGCCATGACGCGTGACGGTGCCTGAGAAAACGCCGAGTCGTGGTTCGGTTCAGCCGGCGTAGCGGCTGTGGCATGGCCAGCAGACGGACCGGGCGCGGTGCAGCCAGACAGACCCGTCGCGACGATAATGCCCTCGGCGAGAGCCTGGGCAACGCGCTTCAGCACGGGTTGCAGCACGGCGTCGAGAGGTAGCATGGTGATCGACCGTGATGGGGTGAAGTGGGATGTTTGATGGGCAAATAGGTTACAGGGATTCAGCCGCTGGCTTCCAGGCCTAGCGCGCGCTGAAACGCCGCGCGAGGGGATCAAGCAGCAGCCGCTCACCAGCATAGAAGAGCGCGACAATCGCCAGGCACGCTGCCAGGACCGTGGTGAGATCGGCCGACCCCTGGGCGCGCAACATGAGAAAGCCCAGTCCAGACGTGGAGCCCAGCAGTTCTGCGACCAGTGCAATCTTCCAGGCCACGCCGTAGGCAATTCGCAGCGCACCCATCAGATAGGGCAGTAACAAGGGAAGCCCTACCTGAAGTACGATACGGGTTCGCTGGCGAGTGAAGCTGGTGGCCATCTCCATGAGCTCACGATCGATTTGACGCAGGCCCTCCGCCACGTTGATGAGACAGAACGGCGCGAGGATGGCGACCTGAACGAACACGATCGAAAAATGCCCGGGGGTGAACCAGATCGCCGCAAGAATCGCCCAGCCAATTGAGGGAAAGGCATTGAGGAACGGTTGAATCACGCCGCTCACAATGCCGTCCAGCACCGGGATCGCGCGGGCCAGAAGTGCGAGTCCGCCGCCGATCAGGAGCGCGATCAGGACCGAGCCGATCACCCGTACTGTCGAAGCGATGGTGTGTACGAGGAACTCGCTGTCGATAAAGAGTGCCAGCAGACGTTTCCCCACGGCGACGGGGCCGGGCAGAACGAACTCGGGCAGATTGGCAGCGCCTGCGGCCCACGCGGCGAGCGCGAGGATTACGAGCGTATCGGCAAGCCAGAGCGTAGGCGAGCGTCCCAGAAAAACCGGGACGGATACGGCTGCGCGGACGCGTTCACTCGGGCTTGACGAGTCACGAGACTGGCTCACCGTACGCCCCCAAATTGTCGCGTGGTGAGGCGCTCAAGCGGGCCGAACAGCAGTCGGTCGGCGAGAGTCACGGCGATGATGATGAACAGAATCACCGCGAACAGCGTAGGCGTGTCGTAGTCCTGTCTCGCAATGTTGATGACATAACCCAGACCGCGTCCGCCTCCAAACAACTCGGCGGTGAGCGTTACCTTCCACGCAACACCAAACATGATACGAAGCGTGGCCGCGGCGAAAGGCAGGAGTGCGGGTGCAACCAGCAGGCGCCAGCTGCGCCAGCGCGCGCGACCGAAGCTCTCGCCCATTTCAAGCAACTCGGCATCAAGCGCAAGCAGTCCCTCGCGCAGATTGACGAGTGCAAACGGCAGCAGCACGGCGACGATGGTGAATACCACGGTGAAGCTGGAAACACCGAACCAGATGACTGCGAGCAGCGTCCAGCCGATTCCCGAAAACGCGCTCAGAAAGGGACTCATGCGCTGATGAATCGCGGGTGCGCTCCACCGCGCGTAATGCGCGGCGAAGGCAAGCAGCGCACCCAGCACAAAGGAGATCGCGATTGCAGAGGTAATGTGTGCGAGCGTTGCAAAAAGATGGGGGAGGCGCTGCGCAGACGAGGCGAACGCGAGCACTGCGCCCGCCACCTCGCCAGGCGGCGGCAGCACATAGGCAGGGGCATGACCCGCCGACGCAAACCAGGCGAGCGCGAGCGCAAGTACGAAACCAAGCGCAAGCATGCGCTGGTGGCGCGCCAGCCGGCCGGCTGTGGCCGGCGCGTGGGTCATGAGCGGAGCGTCTTGTCCCAGGTGTAGGCCTGGACGTCGGGCACCTTGGTCACCATCCCCATGTCGCGCCCGATGTTCCAGGCGGTCTGCACTGCCTTCGAGTGTTCATCGCCAAACACGGCTGGTACGCGCGTCGTACGGTCAAACCACCAGTCGAAGAATTTGCGGTCGATATTTGCCTGCTTGGCGATGGCGCCAAAGACTTCATCGCGGTTGGCGAGCGCGTAGGTGATGGATGCCTTCAGCATCCGGTTGAATTCGTTGAACTGATCGGTCCGTGCGCTGAGCTTGTCGGGATAGGACACATTGACCGCTGAAACGAGCGGGCCGTAGCGCTCGTTCAGGATCACATTGGTTTCGCAGATGTTGGTGAATTCGCCGGTCTGCATGGCGCGCCACGCCTGGCTGTGAATGAGCGAGGCCGCGTCGGCCTGTCCGGTGGCAAGCGCGGCCGGCAGGTTGGGCGCCTGGACTTCGACCTGCCGTACGTCACCGCCTTCGAGCGCCATGTTGAGGCCGAACTTGAGGCGAAGCGCTTCTCGCACAAACATGTAGCCCGTGGAGCGCAGCCCGTAGGAGGCGAGTGTGCGGCCTTTGAGAGCGGCCGGATCAGTGAGGGGGCTTACTTTCTTCACCCAGACGCCGCCGCCTTCGCCGACCGGCGAAGCGTGGAGCGCGGCCGACAGAATGCGCAGTTCGAGTCCGCGCGCCGCCGCGGCGGGCACGCCGATTACCGCGGTCATCACCACATCGAATTGCTTGGTGGAGGTGGCCTGCAGAAGTTGCGGAATAAGCATCCCCGTGGCTTCGACATCAATGAGATCGGAGCGTACCTTGCCGTTCTTGAGCGCCCAGACTACCGCGTCATAGGCGGGATCGAGCAGATAGGCGTAGGTGACCTTGGGCTTGGCCTGCGCGCGCAGCGGGCTGGCGGCGAGCACGGCGGTGGCCGCGACGAAATGACGACGGTTGGTCATGATGCAGAGTCCTCTGGTGCTATGTGTTCAAGCGACTGAAACAGGCGCTGCAGGCGATCTCGTAGCGCGTCGAGTTCGGGGTTGCCCGACACCCGTCGCGGCCGGGGGGCGGTGACGGGGATGCTTTCGAGCACCCGGGTGGGCTTGTTGGAGAGGAGCACGATCCGGTCCGCCAGCACAATCGCTTCTTCGATATCGTGGGTCACGAAGAGTACCGTGCGGCCAGTACGTTGCCAGATGCTCTCGATTTCGGCTCGCAGGCGTCTGCGGGTGTTAGGGTCCAATGCCGAGAAGGGCTCGTCCATCAGCACGATGGCTGGATCAACGGCAAGCGCGCGGGCGATGGCGACGCGCTGGCGCTCGCCGCCCGACAGCATGGATGGATATTTGTGAGCCGCATCGGCAAGCCCCATCATGCTGAGCAGTTCGCGCGCCCGGGGCTCACGCCGGCGGGCCTCATCGCGACCCATGCGCAGTTCAACCCCCATCAAGACATTGGCCAGTGCATTGCGCCATGGCGCGAGTCGCGGTGACTGAAAGACGAAGGCCACCTCCTGCCAGGCCTCGGACGGTGACTTTCCATCCACCGTGACTGAGCCCGATTGGGCGGCAAGCAGATCACCGATCAAGCGCAATGAGGTGGACTTGCCGCACCCCGACGGCCCGAGGAGGCAGACGAATTCTCCCCGCCCCACGGAAAAGCTGATGTCGTCATAGATGGCCTCGCCCCCGAAAGCAAGCCCCACCCGATCGAAGACGATGGAAGGTTCGGTCACGGCCAGTATTTCCAGCGGGCGCGGCCCGCCGGGTCGTTGGCCGCGCGGCTGTGAACATCGAACAGCATGGTCTGCATGCCGGCTTCATGTCGCGGCCAGTGCGGCAGGCCCGGGTGAGACGGGTCGCCTCGATGGGCAAACGCTGCCCACGCGTCGCGCATCTGGGCAGCCAGTCGCGCCATGGCCTGCGGCTCGCCGCCCGCCAGCATGGGGGCCTGCCATTCGGGCAGGGTGTCGAACATGAACGGGATCTCGCAGCAGTGGCAGGCGGCAAAGCCATTGTCGGGCGCGGCCCAGTCAAACCGGTAGACCCAGGCAGGCCGGCCCATGGCCGCGAGCCGCTCGGCAAAGCCATGAACGCCTGCGCCAAACGAGGCATCGCCCAGCATCGCGCCGAGGAGGGACGCGTGGTCGTTCCCGCGCGCGCGCAGTCGATACTCGGCCATGGCCTCGTCCGCAGCGGCGCCAAAGGTGCGGGCGAAGACTTCGCGAATCTGCTCGGGGGCGGCGTCGCGAATCTTGTCGTCGGCGCCAAAAAAAGCAGCCATTTCATCACGGGTGTAGCCCACCATCACATCGCGCTCGGCGGCGCCAGCAAGGGCCGCTGACATCAGGTCCTCGCCCAGCAGTTTCTCGTCGATCACGGGAATGAATACCGGCGTGGTGGCGGCAAACGAACCCAGGCTGCGCGCCACGGTCAGCTGCGCCTCGTTGATTTTTTGTGCATCGACTGTTTTCCATTGAGCGGAATCGGTGATGTTGAGTGCCCGGGCCATGGCCTCGGAAATTTGAAGCGCTTTGGGCATGGAGCGCAGGATGCGGCCGAACGGCGCGCTTTGAATGATGGCGCGACGCATGAGCGCGCGGCTCTGCGGTTGCGCCAGCATCGCCAGCACCGACAGACCGCCTGCCGACTGGCCGGCCACCGTGATGTGGTCAGGGTCACCGCCGAAGGCCTCGATTTCGCGCGCCACCCAACCGAGCGCAGCCATCTGATCGTGAAGCCCAAGATTGGGCTCGCTGACTCCCGGTATGTGCATGAAGCCGAGCGCACCCAGGCGGTAGTTGACCCCGACCACGACCATGTCCCCGTGATGCGCCATGGAGACACCCGAGTACCAGTCAAGCGAGCCTGCACCAGTCCAGAACGCCCCGCCGTGGAGCCAGATCAGTACCGGCCGTCTGCGTTTGTCAGCGGCGGGTGTTGCAATGGTGAGCGTGAGGCAGTCCTCACCCTGGTCGGCTGCGAAGTCACCCATGGCTGCACGCAGACGCGATGGCGGCTGCGGCGGCACTGGGCCGTTACGGGTGGCTTCGCGCTCGCCGGTCCAGGGCGCTACCGGGGCGGGCATCGCAAAGCGCAGGGCACCAACCGGTGGCGCCGCATAGGGAACTGCACGGAACACGCTCACGCCGTCTTCGAGACTGCCGCGAAGCAGGCCTGCCGAGGTGCGGGCGGTGGGCGATGCGCTCATTGCGCGAGTCCTATTTGGTCAAGTCGCAATATTCTAGGCGCTTGTGCCGGCAGGATGAAGCCCTTGATCGCAGGTCTACAGCGCCTGCGCCCGGGTAAGACCGTGCGTGACGGTAGAATCGAAAGCTCATCTTCGATCGGCTTGCTTTCATGGTCCGTACCCGATTCGCGCCCAGCCCAACCGGGTTTCTTCATATTGGCGGTGCCCGCACCGCGCTTTTTGCCTGGGCGTATGCCAGGCATTTCGCTGGCACATTCATTCTTCGCATCGAAGACACCGACCTTGAACGGTCCACACCGGAAGCCGTTCAGGCGATTCTTGATGGCATGAAGTGGCTGTCGCTCGACCCCGACGAAGGCCCTTTCTTTCAGACCCAGCGCATGGACCGTTACCGCCAGGTGATCGCGCGAATGCTCACCGAGGGCACGGCGTATCGCTGCTGGAGCTCGCCTGGCGAACTCGACGCCATGCGCGAGGCGCAGCGCGCCCAGGGACTCAAACCGCGCTACGACGGCCGCTGGCGCCCTGAAAATTCAAAGGGGTATGCTCCACCTGCCGGGGTGCAACCCGTGGTGCGCTTTCGGAACCCCGAAGGTGGAGCGGTGGTCTGGAATGATCTGGTGAAGGGGCCGATCTCAATCTCGAACGACGAGCTCGATGATCTGGTGATTGCGCGCTCGGATGACACACCCACCTACAACTTCTGCGTGGTGGTCGATGATCTGGACATGCAGATCACGCATGTGATTCGCGGCGACGATCACGTGAACAACACTCCGCGCCAGATCAATATCCTGAAGGCATTGGGCGGGGTTCCGCCCAGCTACGGCCATGTCCCCATGATTCACGGGGACGACGGGCAGAAGCTCTCCAAGCGCCATGGCGCAGTGTCGGTCATGCAGTACGACGAGGACGGTTTTCTTCCCGAGGCGGTCATCAATTATCTGGCCCGCCTGGGCTGGAGCCATGGTGATGACGAAGTGTTCAGCCGCACTGATCTGGTGGCCTGGTTCGATGGCTCGCATCTATCCAATTCGCCCTCCCAGTTCGATACCGGCAAACTTCGCTGGCTCAATCAGCAGTATCTCAAGCGGGCCGATGACGCCTGGCTGGCCGCTGCGATCCGCCCGCGGCTGATCTGCGCCGGGGTGCATGCGGTGGCGCTTGCGGGACGCGATGCCCCTGATCTTTCGCATGTATGTGCGCTGCTGAAAGACCGGGCGGCGACACTCAATGAACTCGCTGACAGCGCCCACATGTTCTACGCCGATCCGCGTCCGCGCGCCGAAGACCTGGCTGTTCATCTCACCGAGGCGGTGCGGCCGGCGCTAGGCACGTTGGCGGCGCTCCTGCGCGACGCTGCCTGGACTCGCGAGGCTGTACAGGCAGCGCTAAAACAGGCGCTTGCAGCGCACGCGCTCAAAATGCCGCAGCTTGCGATCCCGGTACGGCTGCTGGTGTTCGGCTTGGCGCAAACGCCGTCGGTCGACGCATGCCTTGCGCTCCTGTCGCGCGAGCGCGTGATCGAGCGGCTACTTGCACCACCCAACCCGCAGGCCTGAGCGTCAGGCCCTGCTCGCCCATTCGTGCCGCCATAACCCTCCTTTCAACGATCCGTCAGGTCAAACCGCGATGTCTGGAAACACTTTTGGTCAGTTGTTCCGGGTCACCAATTTCGGTGAGTCGCATGGCCCTGCCATCGGATGTGTGATTGACGGCTGTCCGCCCGGGCTTGCGCTCGCCGAGGCCGATATTCAGGGCGACCTTGATCGCAGGCGCCCGGGTACTTCGCGTCATGTCACCCAGCGGCAGGAACCTGATCGGGTCGAGATCGTATCGGGCGTGTTCGAAGGGCAGACCACCGGCACGCCCATCATGCTGCTGATCCGCAATGAAGACGCGCGCAGCAAGGACTACTCAAAGATTGCCGAAACTTTCCGCCCGGGTCACGCCGACTACACCTACTGGCATAAATACGGCATTCGCGATCCGCGTGGTGGTGGCCGATCCTCAGCCCGCCTCACCGCGCCGATGGTGGCGGCAGGTGCAGTGGCGAGGAAATGGCTGCACCAACACCATGGCACGCGTGTCGTCGGATGGATGTCGCAACTAGGTGAAATTCCGATTCCGTTCACTGATGCCACACAGGTTCCGCGCAATCCCTTTTTTGCGCCGGATGCCGCGGTCATCGAGCGGCTGGAGGTCTACATGGACAGCCTGCGGCGGGCGGGCGATTCTTGTGGCGCACGCGTCGAAGTCATGGCCGAGTCGGTGCCGGTGGGATGGGGAGAGCCGCTATTCGACAAGCTCGACGCCGACATCGCCCGGGCAATGATGGGCATCAATGCAGTCAAGGGCGTGGAAATCGGAGCGGGCTTCCGATCGGTGTCGCAACGGGGCAGCGAACACGGCGACGAACTCACGCCTTCCGGTTTCGTGGGGAATGAGGCCGGTGGCATCCTTGGGGGCATCTCAACCGGCCAACCCATCACCGTCTCCATTGCAATCAAGCCCACGTCCAGCATCCGCGTGCTGCGCCGGTCGATCGACAAGGGCGGTGCAGCTACGGTGGTCGAGACCACCGGGCGGCATGATCCCTGCGTGGGAATCCGGGCGGTGCCGATCGCCGAGGCGATGCTCGCGCTGGTACTGATGGATCACGCCCTGCGTCACCGTGCCCAAAACGCCGATGTAAGCGTCGCCACGCCCCGGATCGCCGGGCGGGCACCCGACTGACCCCGGTGGCTTCAGACCCCGGTTCGCGAACCCGCGATGCGGTTCGTGCGCTGTTTCTGACCTACTTCCTGTTTGTGGGCGCGCTTTCGCCCTATCTGACGCTTTATCTCCATGAAGTGGGTCTGGGTGTGGCCGCAATCGGCCTGGTGATGTCGCTGTCACCGGCCTCGCGGATCGTGGGCCCGCTCGCCTGGGGCTGGCTCGCGGATCGCAGCGCTTCGCGAAATCTGGTGCAACGCGCCTGCTCGTTGATCTCGATCGCAGCGCTGATCGGGCTCTGGACCTCGGGTGCCGACGTCCGCTGGATTCTGCTCGCCTGCGCGGTGCTGTTCTTTTCCACCTCCGGGCAGATGCCCATAGCCGAGGCGATCGCAATCGAGGCCGCTGGCCGCGATGCCGGCCGCTATAGCCGGATGAGGGTCTGGGGATCGATCGGATTCATTGCTGGCGTTGTGATCACCGGGCCGCTCTTTGAGGTGGCTGGCATCGGGTGGCTGCCCGGCTGGCTGATGCTCATGATGGTTGGGGTACTGGCTTGCACCTGGGGGCTACCCGAGGCACCGAAGCGGGCGGCGGGTCTGCGACCGGCGCCGCTCTGGAAGGCGCTCCGCGATCCGGCCAAGGCGGCGTTTTTTGCCTCGGTTTTCCTGATGCTCTATGCACACTCGGTCTTCTACACTTTTTTCTCGCTGTACCTGGAGAAGCATGGCTATGGGAGGGGTGCGATCGGGCTGATCTGGTCAATCGGGGTGGTCGCGGAAATCGCCATGTTTTATTTGCAGCAGCCCCTGTTCATACGGTTTTCCGCCTTGTTTCTGCTCGGGCTGAGCGTGGCAGCGGCGGCGCTTCGCTTCGTGCTGGTGGGCGCCTCGGAGGGCGCGTTGTGGTTACTCGTGCTCACGCAGTTGCTGCACGCTATCACCTTTGGCGTTCATCACACCGCTTCACAGGCTATTCTGTCGCGCTGGTTTGGTCCCGAGCAGCAGGCGAGTGCTCAGGCGCTTTATGTCACCGTCGGGTACGGGGTGGGCGGCATGATTGGTGGCCTCGGGGCAAGCTGGATCTGGGTGGCGATATCGCCAGCTGCGGCGTTTTACGGCGCTGGCGTTGTGGCAGCGCTGGGCTGCCTTGCGGTATGGGCCTGTGCGCGCGCCGAGCGCCCGGTTGCGTCGGGCGAGTCGTTTCGCCAGCGCGAATGAACCCGCGACACCGGACCTGTACGGGGCTGCATGGCATAATCCTCAGTCCGTTTTCTTACCGGTTTTTCCCATGTCGCTCGCTCTCCGGACCCTCTATGACAAGCTGTGGGATGCGCATGTTGTGCGCACCGAATCCGACGGCACCGCGTTGCTCTACATCGATCGGCACCTGGTTCACGAAGTGACCAGCCCCCAGGCCTTCGAGGGCCT
>SYIM01000342.1 GCA_005798775.1 Burkholderiales bacterium | reverse complement strand
GGGCCTGGGGCTTTATTTTGCCGAGGGCGAGGGCCCGAAATTCGAACGCCCGGTTCGGGATGAGGCGGCCGTGGCGGCGCTCGCCTCGCCCGATCCGGCTGACTCGCTCGGCTACGTGATGAAGGCCGTCAGCACGATCCGCGGCGCGCTGGGTGGCCGGGTTCCCCTGATTGGCTTTTCGGGCAGCCCCTGGACGCTCGCCTGCTACATGGTCGAAGGCGGCGGCAGCGATGATTTCCGCCAGGTAAAGAGCATGCTTTACCGTCGCCCCGACCTCATGAAGCGCATCCTCGAGGTTAATGCGCAGGCAGTGGCCGACTACCTGAACGCCCAGGTCGAGGCGGGCGCGCAGGCGCTGATGATTTTCGACTCCTGGGGCGGCGCGCTCGCTGATGGCGCATTCCAGAAATTTTCGCTGGGGCCGATCCGGCAGGTGATCGATCGCCTGCAGCGCGAGCGCGACGAACCCGAGGTCGATGCCAGCGGCCGGGTGGTCGGCACGCGTCGCGCCCAGGTACCGGTGATCGTGTTCACCAAGGGGGGCGGACTCTGGCTGGAGGAAATCGCTGCCACGGGCTGCGACGGCGTGGGGGTCGACTGGACGGTGAATCTTGGTCAGGCGCGTGCCCGTGTGGGGGCACGGTGTGCCATCCAGGGTAATCTCGACCCTATGGTGTTGATGGCCGCGCCCGATCAAATTCGGGGCGAAGCGCTGAAGACGCTCGAAAGTTTCGGCGTGCCGCAGGCGGGAACCGGCCATGTGTTCAATCTGGGCCATGGCATTTCCCAGTTCACGCCACCCGAGTCGGTCACAGCGCTGGTGGAGGCCGTGCACGCGTACAGCAGGGAACAACGGCGTCGCGGCGCGAGCGCGTCCTCACTTTAGTCGCGAGCGCGTGCTGGTGCGCCTTGCCGAGGCGCGAAAAATCAGGGTTTGCGAGCGGGTGGCCGCTGACTTATGCACAATAAGAGGGCATTCCCACAGCGCCCACATGGCTGTCTGCTTTTGGCCGGGTCCCTTCGCTAAGTAGTTGATTTTAAAGAGCGCAAAATTGTATAAAAAACGGGCAACCGACTCCAGATCAAGGTTTGACAAGCACTTGGCGGTGCTATTCGATCGCTGCCCACAGAGTTATCCACAGCTTTTGTTGATGAGCCGGAATTCCCGTTCAAGGGTCTCGGATTAAGCCTCAAACTTAAAGTGAATTCTGGTTTCGCCGCTGATCCGGGAATTGCGCGGATCGCCCTGGATGTTCCGATTGCGCCCTGGTTTGACTACCGGATCGGGCCGGCGCTTGCTGGCCGACTGGCGCCCGGCGACTGGGTTCAGGTGCCTTGGGGGACCGGCCGGCGGATCGGTTTCGTGCTGGAACTGTGCGTCCAGAGCGATCTGGCGCCCGAGCGGCTGAGGGCGATCGAGTCCCGTCTCGAGGATGCCCCGGCGCTGCCGGCAAGCTGGTTTGCGTTGCTGCGCTTCGCGTCGGGGTATTACCACCGGTCGGTGGGCGAATTCGCGCTGCTGGCCGTGCCGCGGACGTTGCGCACGCCGCCGTCGCCGAAAGCGCGGTCGAGCGCATTTGCGCGCGCCCGGCGGACCAGCCGCGGCCTGGGGGTCGCCGGTTCAGGCGTCTCCGGCGGCGCAGGCGAGGGCAACGCTGGCCCAGGCGACAGGGTGGCAGGCGACGTCGCCGTTGGCAACGGGCGAGAGGTAGCGGCCGGGCCAGACAGCGCCAGGCCGGGCGCGCCGCAAAGGGTTTCCGCGACGGCTGCTTTGGCAGGGCGGCCCAGCCCCCGAGCCGTCGCCAGTCGTTCGGCAGCGGGTCAGCCGCTGGGCGCCGACCAGCAAAGGGTGCTCGATACGCTCTGTGCGTCGCAGGGCTTTAGCGTCTCGGTGCTCCACGGCGTGACTGGAAGCGGTAAAACCGAGGTCTATCTGCGCTGGTTCGAGGCCATCCTGGCGGCTCGGCCTGATGCGCAGCTCCTCCTCATGGTGCCTGAGATCGCACTCACCCCTCAGTTGGCTGGGCTGGTCGCCGGGCGCTTTCCGGCGCAGTCGGTGGCGGTTCTGCACAGTGGCCTGGGCGAAGCCGAGCGCGCCCGGGCCTGGGTGGCTGCAGTCGAAGGGCGGGCTCGCGTCGTGATCGGCACCCGGCTGGCGGTGCTCACCCCCCTCCCGGGCCTTGCCGCGATCGTGGTCGATGAGGAGCACGACGCCTCCTACCGGCAGCAGGACGGGCTTCATTACTCGGCGCGCGACCTCGCGGTGGCCGCCGCGCGCGAGTGCGGCGTACCGGTACTGTTGGGATCAGCCACCCCATCGATCGAGACCTGGCGGGCCGCACGACGCGGCCGATACCGGCTGCTCGAGATGCCGTCCCGGATTGGTGGTGGCGCCTTGCCGAAACTGCATCTCATTGATATTAGAGGCCTGCGAGGTGAGTTTGCGCTCGCTCCGCAAGCTCAGGCTGCGATCGCCGAGACGCTTTCCCGAGGCGAACAGGCGCTGGTGTTCATCAATCGCCGTGGCTACGCACCGGTGTTGGGATGCGACGCCTGCGGCTGGCTGAGTGGCTGCCCCGAGTGCTCGGCCTGGCGGGTGCTGCACCGGGCCGCCGCGGGCGGCTCGCGAGCGCCCCGGTACCAGCTGGTCTGTCACCACTGCGGGGGCGCTTCGCCCGTGCCACGCGCTTGTCCGGAGTGCGGCAACCTTGCGCTCGCTGGCCTCGGGCGCGGCACGCAGCGGCTGGAAGAGGAGCTCGCTTCGCAGTTCCCCGGCCAGCGCATCGCCCGGCTCGATCGTGATGTCGCGGCCCGCCGGGGGGCTGCCCAGGCACTGATCGCCGCCGTTCACGACGGCGAAGTCGATCTTCTGGTGGGTACCCAGATGCTTGCAAAGGGCCACGACTTTCGGCGCCTGAGCCTGGTGGTGGTGGTCGATGGTGATGCAGGCCTCTTCTGCGCCGATTTCCGCGCGCCCGAGCGGCTGTTTGCCACGCTCATGCAGGTGGCCGGGCGCGCCGGCCGTGAGGTGTTGTCGAGTCACGTGCTGGTGCAGACGCGCTACCCCACGCATCCGCTCTTTGAGTTCCTGAAGCGCCACGACTACAGCGGCTTTGCCGATGCGCTCCTGGTCGAGCGGCGCGAGGCGGCGATGCCACCCTTCGCCCACCAGGCCTTGCTGCGTGCCGATGCCGGCGTGCTTGATGACGCGCTCGCCTTTCTCACCGCAGCGCGCGAACTCGCGGAGCCGTTGCGCACCGCCGATCCCGGGTCACCGGTGCAGCTCTTTGACCCGGTGCCGATGCCGCTTGCTCGACTCAAGGGGCGGGAGCGTGCCCAACTGCTGGTCGAGGCCACGGCCCGACCGGCGCTTCATGCGTTCCTGCCGCATTGGCTCGCGAGTCTGCGCGAGGTGAAGACCCGCGCCCACTGGCAGCTTGAAGTCGACCCTGCTGAGATCTGATCCGATGTCGGCAATATTCAACGACGCGCAGCGCGCGGCGATTCGCCACCTGGACGGGCCCTGCCTAGTGCTGGCGGGCGCCGGAAGCGGCAAGACCCGTGTGATCACGCACAAGATGGTGCATCTGATCGAGAGCGGTTTCGCACCCGAGGCGATTGGTGCCATCACATTCACCAACAAAGCCGCGCAGGAAATGGCCGAGCGGCTGCAGAAAATCATCACGCTGCCCAAGGGCCGGCGACCGCTGGTGAGCACCTTTCATTCGCTGGGCATGCAAATTTTGCGGCAGGACGGCGAGCGGCTGGGGCTCAAGCGAAGTTTCTCCATCCTCCATGCCGATGATTGCGCGGGCATTCTCGCCGGTGCACTCGCCACCACCGACCGAAAGCTGATTCGCCACGCCCAGCACCAGATCTCGCTCTGGAAAAATGCGCTGCTCGATCCTGATCTGGCGGCCGACCAGTCGACCCAGGCCGCTGAGCATGCGATCGCTCGCGCCTGGCGCGAGCATGCCGCCACGCTCACTGCCTACCAGGCGGTCGATTTCGACGATCTGATCCTCCTGCCGGTCAAGCTTCTGTCCGAACACGCCGATCTTGCGCAGCGCTGGCGCGAGCGACTGCGTTACTTGCTGATCGATGAATACCAGGACACCAATGCCGCGCAATACGAACTTCTCAAGCTTCTCACCGGGCCGAGGGCGGCGTTCACCGCGGTGGGTGATGACGATCAGGCGATCTACGGCTGGCGTGGCGCAACACTCGACAACCTGCGCCGGCTGGAGACCGATTTTCCGGCGTTGAAGCTCTTCAAGCTCGAGCAGAACTACCGCTCCAGCCTCACAATTCTTGGCGCCGCCAATCGGCTGATTACCAATAACCCGAAGCTGCATGAGAAGAAGCTATGGTCCGAGCACGGCACGGGCGATGCCATCCAGGTGGTGCCGTGTGCCAATGAGGAAGCGGAGGCCGAATCGGTGGTGATCCGGCTCCATGCGCATCGCTTTGAGCGTCGCGCCGCCTGGCGCGACTATGCGATTCTGTATCGCGGCAATCATCAGTCACGGGTGTTTGAGCAGTGGCTTCGCAAGGAAAACATTCCCTATGTACTCTCGGGGGGGCAGTCCTTTTTTGAACGTGCCGAGATCCGCGATCTGATCGCCTATCTTAGACTGATCGCCAACGACGACGATGATTCGGCGTTCATCCGCGCGGCCACCACGCCCAAGCGCGGCATCGGTACGGCCACCTTGACTGCGCTCGGCGATTACGCGGGCTCACGACAGATTTCGATGTTCGAAGCGTTGTTCGAAACCGGACTCGAATCCCGACTGGCCGCGCGGCAATTGCAGACGCTGCGCGAGTTTGGCGAGTTCATCAACCGCATCAACTGGCGGGCGGCGCGCGAACCCGCCGGCCCTGCACTCGATGATCTGCTCGCTGCGATCGATTACCGCAGCTGGCTCACCGACAGTCAGGATGAAAAGACGGCTGCCACCCGCTGGCGCAATGTGTGTGATTTCTGTGACTGGGTGAAAAAACGGGCCGAGGAGGAGGGCGCGACGCTCGCGCAGCTCGCGCAATCGATCGCGATCCTGTCACAGCTTGACCGGCGCGATGCCGAGGCTGATGCGGTGCGCCTCACTACCGTCCATGCCTCGAAGGGACTTGAGTTTCCGCATGTGTTCGTGGTGGGCTGTGAGGAAGGCGTGTTGCCGCATCTGGGCGCGCGTGAGGCGGAGGCCGAGACCGAAGAGTGTGCGCGCGTCGAGTCGGTGACCGACGGGCGGGGCGCGGCAGAGGATGCGCGCATCCAGGAGGAGCGCCGCCTGATGTATGTGGCAATCACCCGGGCCGAGCGCAGTCTTATGCTCAGCTGGTGCCGGGAGCGTTCGCGGGCGCGGCTGTCGCGGCCTCAGGAGCCGTCCCGTGTCATCGCAGAAATGGATCTCCCGAGCGGCGCGTCGGGTTCGCGTGCAACCGTGAGTAACGAAAACGCACACGCGCGCCTGGGCGCGCTCAAGGAGCTGTTGGATGCCGCGCGGGCGTCAAAATGAGGCGCCCTCCATGGCGGCCCGCCAGCCTGGGCAGGCGGGCCGGTCTGAGCCTGACCCGGAGGGCTCTCGACTGAACGCGTGGGCCGGCACGCCCGCCACGTGTGAGGACTACTTGGCGGCAGGTGCGGCGGGCGGCGATGGCTCGGTAAGGCTGCCGCCCGAGGCGTTGGCCATGTGGACCACTGCACGCAGGATTTCGAAGTCGGAGGCTGCGCCCCCGCCTTGAGCAGGCATCGCGCCCTTGCCTTTGAGCGCAGCCGTGACCAACGCTTCAAGACCGGTGTCTAGCCGTGCCTTCCAGGCGGCGACATCGCCGGTTTTGGGCGAGCCTGCGACGCCTGCCGTATGACAGGCTGCGCACTGGGCGGTGTAGACCTGTTCACCCGACTTGAGCGCCCGCGGGGCGCTTGCGTCGATCAGCTCGAAGCCCGCAACCGGTTTGATACGGGCTTCGATGGAGTCGGCACTCATGGATTGAGTGCCTGCGCCAGTTCGTTTGGTCGCGCCCACATACTTCACCAACAGCACGATGATGAGAATGGGAACGACGAAGGACAACGCGATGACCGTGATCAGCTGCTTAGGGGTCTTGATGGGGGTGTCGTGATTTGCACTCATTGGACGACCATATCGGTGAAAATTAGCGGCGAAAAATAAAGCTTTTTATTGTAGCGGGAAACGCGAGTGCGGTCGAAGCATGTCCGTGACGGGCAAGCGGAAACCGAGTATCCTTCGCGCTCCGCTGCTGTCAGAACTGGCAGCCATGCGCCCGTAGCTCAGTGGATAGAGTACTGGCCTCCGAAGCCAGGGGTCGCGCGTTCGATCCGCGCCGGGCGCGCCATCTCCCTGCCAACCGTCGCCACAGGGCGAGCGTGCCGCCGGCGCGCAAGGTGCCCCGGATAGCGAAAAAGTGCTGTATGGCCGTACACTCCGAGCGATGAGTTCGTTGCCGCCACCGCCTGCCTCTGCGCCGCCTTTCTCCCAGGGGCCGGGCGAAACATCAATGGTCTCTGCGCAGCCCGCGTCAAAAATCGTCGGCTCCGGGCGCCATATCGACGCGCCAGCCGCCATTGCCAGCATGCCGGTCTATCGTGCCTCGACCATCCTGTTCGATTCGCTGTCCGAGGCCGAGACAGCCGGCCGCCGGGGCGCCCTGGGCGCTCGCCACGTCACCTCCTACGGCGTGGGCGGCACGCCCGGCACGATGGCCCTCACCGACGCGCTGTGCGAGATCGAGGCCGCCGGCCATGACTGCCGCGCCGCGCTGATGCCCTCAGGGCTCAATGCCATCAGTACACTGTTCCTCGCTCTGCTCGAGCCGGGCGATCACCTGCTGGTGCCTGATTCAGCCTACGGCCCTACCCGGGCGGTGTGTGATGGCCTCATGACCCGCATGGGGGTGGTGGTTGAATATTACGACCCTGCGACCTCGGCTGAAGACCTGTCACCCAAGCTGCGCGAGCGCACGCGCATGATTTATCTCGAGAGTCCATGCAGTTATACGTTCGAGGTGCAGGATGTGCCCGCAATCTGCGCGCTGGCGCGGGCGCGAGGCATTCTCACCGCGGTTGACAATGCCTGGGCCTCGCCCATATTCGCGCGCCCTTTTGACTGGGGCGTTGACGCGTCGGTGCTGCCGCTCACCAAATATTGGAGCGGCCATTCCGATGTGCTGATGGGCGCGATCGTGGTGCGGGAAGCCCTCTGGTCGCAGCTGTGGTCGGCCGTCAAGCAGATGGGTGTCTGTGTGGGCGGCGACGACGCCTTTCTGGTGCTCCGCGGCTTGCGCACAGCGGATGTACGCATGCGCCGGCATCAGGACAATGGGCTCGCCGTGGCGCGCTGGCTGGAAGCCCGCCCCGAGGTGAGGCGCGTTCTGCACCCCGGGGTGGCCTCGCACCCCCAGCACGCGCTCTGGCAGCGTGACTTTTCGGGTTCGAGCGGGTTGTTTTCGTTTGAGATGGAACCCGCCGCCACCGGGGACCTGGGCGGTGGCTTTAACGCCGCCACGGCCGCGTTCAGCGAGGGCCGCCGCTTCTTCGGAATCGGCTACTCATGGGGCGGGTTTGAGAGCCTCATCATGCCGGGCCGACTGTCGGGGATTCGCACGGTCCGACCCTGGGACGGCGGCACACTGATCCGCCTGCATGTGGGACTCGAGGATCCGGCTGACCTGATCGCCGATCTTGATGAAGGGTTCGCAGCGATGCTCCGGGCAGTCGCGGCCGGGTAGGCGGTCGTGGCGGGGTAGGTGGCGCGAAGCGCAGATCGGCCGGCGCTGATGCCGCGACCGCGCGTGTGACCGTGCGCCGCTCGAGCGCCCACGGTCCGCCCGCCCGCCGTCCGGCCTTCCCCGCATCGTGATCAGTGGCTGGCGCCGCCCGCCTGGTGCTGCGTTGCGTCGCGCTTCACTTCGGCCATATCGAGCCCACGCACCTGCCGAAGAATATCCTCGAGTGCCCCCTTTGAGAGCGCGCCCGGCTGCTGAAACACGATCACCTGCTCGCGAAAGATCATCAGCGTGGGAATCGAGCGGATGCTGAAATGCGCCGCGAGCTCCTGCTCCTCGTCGGTATTGATCTTTACAAACTTGACGTCGGCGTTTTCGCCAGCGACTTTTTCGAAGACCGGCGCAAAGCCGCGGCACGGGCCGCACCACGGCGCCCAGACGTCAGCAACAACGATATCGTTGCTGCCGACGGCCGCGTCGAACTGCTCGGTGGTGAGATCGGAGACGGACATCATGGTTCCTGAGAGGATAGCCTCGGAGGGTAACAACCGGGTGAGGCAGATGCGGCGTGGAGGATCCCGCACCGGTTGGCCCCGGCGCGCCGAGGGTCTGCGCCGGGTCCGAGCGGTATATTGCGCGATCAAAGCCGAATTGCAAGCGTGCGACCGACGCGCGCCGTTCAGATTCGACGGAGGAGACCCATGCCAACCCATCCAAACCCCTATCGCCAGGGACTGTCGCGCAACGCCGCCAACCATGTTCCGCTCTCACCCATCAGCCTGGTGGACTGGGCAGCCGATGTTTTCCCCGACCGGCTCGCACTGATTCACGGCGGGCTTCGGCTCAGCTGGGCGCAACTGCGCGAGCGCGCCCGCAGGCTCGCCTCGGCGCTTGCTGCGCGCGATATCGGCGAGGGCGATACGGTGGCGGTGATGCTGCCCAACACCCCGCCCATGGTCGAGGCGCACTACGGCGTGCCGCTCACCCGCGCAGTGCTGAACAGCATCAACACGCGTCTCGATGCGACAACCGTGGCCTTCATCCTCCAACATTCCGAGTCCAAGGTAGTGCTGGTCGACCGGGAGTTTTCCGGGGTCATGGCCGAGGCGCTTGCGATCGTGGCCAGCGCGGGCGGGCGCCAGCCGACGGTGATCGATGTCGATGATGTGCTCTATGACGGCCCAGGCCAGGCGGTGGGCGACATGGGTTACGAGGCGCTGCTCGCCGAGGGTGACCCTGCCTACGCAGGGTCATTGCCGCAGGACGAGTGGGATGCGATCGGCCTCAACTACACCTCGGGCACCACAGGTAATCCCAAAGGCGTGGTGGTGCATCACCGCGGGGCCTACATGAACGCGGTGGCCAATGCGATGGCCTGGGCGCTTCCGCGCCACCCTGTTTACCTTTGGACGTTACCGCTGTTCCACTGCAATGGCTGGTGCTTTCCCT
>SYIM01000341.1 GCA_005798775.1 Burkholderiales bacterium | reverse complement strand
TCCCAAAACTGCCGCACAACCTCGCGCTTCTGAAAGGCGCAGCGATCGTGGGCGTGTTCTGGGGCCAGTACACACAAGTGGAGCCGGCAAGCTTTCATGCCGACGTAGAGCGAATGTTTGGCTGGATCGCAGAGGGCAAGCTGAACCCCCACATCTCGGCGCGATTTTCATTGGCGGAGGGCGCGCAGGCCCTTGAGCACCTGCTCGCCCGACGCGCCACCGGCAAGGTTGTGGTGCTGCCCTGAGCGGGCGCAAGCTGCTCAGAGCAGATGGGCGATGCCCGCTGCAAGAAGCGATAACAGCACCGTGGACATGATGGGGAGCGAAATATCCCGACCAAACAGCGTGAAGCTGAAATCGCCCGGCAGTCGCCCGATACCAAAGCGACGCAGGAATGGCATCAGCCCGGAAAAGAGGGCTAGCGCAATAACCGTGGCAATCAGCCATTTGATCATCGCCCGATTATCGCACCCGGTCGCGCGCAACGCCGCTCCGCTTGAGAGGGGGCGCGGTGGACGCTGAACAGCCGACACCAGAGCCCGTACCCTCGGGCCGTCTCGCCCGCCTCCACCCGGTACTGCGCGCGATGCTGTGGGCGACCGCAGGCGGCATCATCCTGTGCCTCCTCAACGCGGTGTCGCGCGGCCTGACCCACGAAATGCCGCCGGCGCAGGCCATGTTCCTGCGTTATTTCGCGGGGTTCGCGCTGATGATGCCGCTTGCGCTTCGCGCCGGGCACGCGCGCTGGCGAACCGGTGATCTGCCAGGCCATCTGCTGCGCGGCCTGATCCACACCGTCGCGCTCACCATGTGGTTCATCGCACTCCCCGCAGTGAGCCTCGCCGACACCACGGCCATCGGCTTTACCACACCGATTTTTCTGATGCTGGGCGCAGGTCTTCTGCTGGGCGAAGCCATGATGGCGGCACGCTGGATCGCAGCGGCAATTGGCTTTGCCGGCGTGCTGATCGTGGTGGGGCCCTCACTGGGCGGGTCAGCGGCGGGCGCCATGCTGCTGATGCTCGCCTCGGCGCCCATGTTCGCTGCCACCATGCTGATGAGCAAGCGCCTTGCGCGGCGCGACGGGCCCTCTGTACTGGTGCTCTGGCAGGCTGCATCCATCACGCTCCTGTCCGCACCGCTCGCGCTCTACCAGTGGCAACCTGTCACGCTCTCGCAGGGCCTTCTGCTTCTGCTCGCGGGCATGCTCGGCAACGTCGGCCAGTATGCGGTGACTCGATCATTTCATCGCACCGACATCTCGGCCACGCAGTCGGTTCGCTTTCTCGATCTGCTCTGGGCGTCGCTCTTCGGTTGGGCATTCTTTAGCGATGTGCCCGCCCACACCACGCTCGCAGGCGGGGCGGTCATTCTCGCCGCGTCGCTCTGGATTACCCGTCGCGAATCACGGACCGCCAGACCCTAGTGCTCGGCCCTCGCCCCCTCGCGCGAGGTCAGGGGATCAGCACGGCGCGGCGATCCCGGCCGTTCAGCAGCAGGGGCTCAAATGCGGGGTCTGACCCAAACGCGATCACCTTGAAGAGTTCGCCCATCTCGGCTTCGGAGACGAGGAGCTGAAGCGCCTGGACGGCGCGAATGCGCGCGGCCGGGTCTGCGGAAGACGCTCTTTGCGAAAACAACTCTGCCAGCCCGCAGCCCAGCAAAAACGCGCTCTGCGCGCCGTAGCCCAGGCAGTTGAGGCCGGTGGCGGTGGCCGCATCATGCACGGCGCTGAAATCGACATGCGCAGTGATATCACACAGCCCTGGGCTCCAGAGCGGATCGGCGTGGGAGCGGTGGCGATAGTGACAGTTGAGCGTGCCTGAAGCACGCGTCGGGTGATAGAACTCGGCAGCGGGAAATCCGTAATCGATCAGAAGCATCACGCCTGTGCCAAGCCGCTCAGCCACGCTCGAGACCCAGGCCGATGCCTGCTCGCCGATCTCGCTGTGATAAACGCCCAGCAGCGGCGTATCGGGCCAGCCTGCGCGCGCGAGCCTCGCCTGTACGCGGCGGGCGAAAGCGGCGTCGGGCGCGCGCGCGCCCAGCCGCAGACCCGGCGCAAGCGGCGGATCCTCTCGGTCCACATGCTGGCGCGGTCCGCGAGGGACGTCATGCGCAGGTCCGGGCGCGAGTTCAACCACCCGCTCTCGAAGCTCCCCATTTTCCATTGCAAAAAGCTCGACCGGCAAGGCGTCGAGCAGTTCATTGGCAAGCACAACGCCGTCGATCCGGTCGGGTAACGCAGCCCGCCATTGCACGCGCTCGAGCGCCTGCGGGTGGGTCGCTGCGAGCGTGGCCTGCTGACGCGCGCGCAGCTCAGCCGACAGCTCGATGATGCGGTACTCGACCGGGTCGTGGCCCAGCGCGTCGAGCTCGGACAAAATCTGCGCGGCCAGCGCACCCGAGCCGGCACCAAATTCCCAGATGCAAGGCGTAAGCGCAGGCAACCACCGCACGAGTTGCGCCGCCACGCACGCACCAAAGAGCGGGGAGAGCTCTGGTGCCGTGACAAAGTCGCCGGCCGCGCCGAATTTACGGCGACCGCCTACGTAATAGCCCATCCCCGGCTCGTACAGTGCGATCGCCATGTAGCGGTCAAAACCGATCGCTCCGCCCGCGCGCACGATTGCCTCGCGCACACGCGCTTCGACCTGTTGCGAGACCTCACGCTCGGCGGGGTCGGGATCGGGTGGGGCCAGCTGAGGGTTCGCCTTGGGCATACGGCGGATTATCCTCCGCCTTGCATTGCTCGCCTGATCCCGGGCCACCGACCGTTCGGGCGCTGCGCGTCCGCCCGGATGCTTTACACTGCCGACGCGCGAGTGTCGTGCGTCGTGCGTCGCAATTAACCGCGGGGGCGCGCTACCCCGAGCCGGAGCGAGGCTTGAGTCGCCAGGCGTGAGGCCCTTGACGCTATCCCTTGCCGCTCTCTCTTGACGCTATCTCTTGACGCTATCTCGCCCCGATTCACCGCTATCCGGTCCACCCCGCTCCGGTTCCTGAAACAACCCAGCCCACTGTCGCCAATGTCCGCCGCCCCCGTTGTGCTCATCACCGGAGCCGCCCGCCGTATCGGTGCGGGCATGGCGCGCTTTTTTCACACACGCGGTTGTCACGTCGTCATCCACTACCGGCAGTCGGCGGCGCAGGCTGAGGCGCTGCGTGCCGAGCTTTGCGCGCTACGGCCACAATCAGCGCTCGCGGTGGCAGCCGACCTGGCCAATGCCGAGGGCTGCGCGGCCGTGGTGAACGCGGCACTGGCCTGGCAGGGTCGGCTGGACGGTCTGGTGAACAATGCGTCCACCTTCATTCGATCCGATCTCGGCCAGGTTGATGAGTTGCACTGGGCCTACCTGATCGACGGCAATCTGAAAGCGGCGTTTTTCTGCAGCCAGTACGCAGCGCCGGCGCTGCGTGCCTCAGGCGGCGCGATCGTCAATGTCTGCGATGTGCGCACCGATCGGCCGTTACCGGGCTTTTCGGTCTACACCGCAGCCAAGGCCGGCATCGTCTCGCTCACCCGCTCGCTCGCGCTTGAGCTTGCCCCACAGGTGCGGGTCAACGCCATTTCACCCGGGTCCCTCACCTGGCCGGAAGACGATACCTTCGATACCAGCGAGCGCGCGCGAATTGAAGCGGCAATTCCCCTGGCGCGTATCGGTGACGGATCGGACATGGGACAGGTCGCACATTTTCTGATGCGCGAGGCGCACTATGTGACCGGACAGGTGATCGCGGTCGATGGCGGTGCGGGCCTCGCCAGCCCATGAAATCTCACTGAACCGATGATGAGCGAACAGTTTCCTGATTGCTACCGGATCGTGGTGCAAAGTGCCCAGGTGGAATGCCTGCTCGGTGTGTATGAACACGAGCAGCGACAGCCACGCCAGATCGGCGTCGAGGTCGAGTTATTTGTGTCGATCACTGAGCCGGCCGCGCGTAACGATCGGCTTTCGGGTACCGTCAATTACGAAGCGGTGATGGAGGCGATTCGCCGCACCGCCGCGAGCCGGCGCTTCAAGCTCGTCGAGTCGCTCTGCTCGAGCCTGCTCGATGACATTGCGCAACTGCCTGGCCTGCGTGCTGTCAAGGTGACCGTCATCAAACCGCACCCGATGCCGGGCCTCGAGTCGGTGCGGATCGAACAATGGAGAGCGCTGTGAACGCCGAACGGCTGGCCCGAGAGCGCAACAAGCTGCACAAGCGGCTGCTTCGCCAAACCGGACAGGCGATTGCAGATTTCGGCATGATCGGCGAGGGCGACCGGGTGATGGTGTGTCTCTCGGGTGGCAAGGACAGCTATTCAATGCTCGATCTGCTCCTCACCCTGCGCGAGCGTTCGCCGGTGAAATTCGAGATCATCGCAGTCAATCTCGATCAGAAGCAGCCTAGCTTTCCGGAGCATGTGCTACCCGATTATCTGCGCTCAATCGGTATGCCTTTTCACATCGAAAACCAGGATACCTACTCCATCGTCACGCGGGTGATCCCGGCCGGCAAAACCATGTGCTCGCTCTGCTCGCGGCTGCGACGCGGCATTCTGTATCGGGTGGCCTCCGAGCTGGGTGCCACCCGCATCGCGCTCGGCCACCACCGCGACGATA
>SYIM01000340.1 GCA_005798775.1 Burkholderiales bacterium | reverse complement strand
TGGCCAGCATGATGTTCATGATTACGATCCCGCCCACCAGCAAACTGACCGAGGCAATGGTGGCGAGCAGTGTGCGCATGGTGCCAGCGGTTTTCTGCTCGGCGTCATAGAACGCGTCCTGCCGCCGGACCACGAAGTCATCTTCCAGACCCTCGGCGATTCGGTGGCGGGTGCGTAGCAGCAAGCGGATATCCGCCTCGGCCTGCGGCAGCGCCGACGCCGACACGGCCTCCACCATCATACGGTTGACCCGGTCGGGGAACGCGCTTCCGAACAGATCGCGCCGGGCGGTACTGAGCGGCACGTAAATGATGTCGTCCAGATCGCAACCGTCCAGCGTCTGGCCTTTGCGGGCGAGGAGCCCCACTACTGAAAAGGGAACATTACGGATCCGGATTGTCTCGCCCACCGGATCGCGTTGACCGAAGAGTTTCTCGGCGACCGTACCACCCATGATGGCCTTGCGGGCGGCTGTGCGGATATCGTGTTCGTCGAAGATCCCGCCGGCAGCCAGGGTCCAGTCTCGGACCTCGATGATGTCTGGGTAGGCGCCCTGTACGGGTCCCAGCCAGTTCTGGTTGTCGAACACGATCTGCGCCGTATTCCAGGTGGTGGGCGAGACGGCGCGTACCGAGTCGAGCCCCCTGATTGCGTCCACGTCCCCAAGGGTGAGGGTAGGTGTTGTCCCCGAGGCTTGCCGGACGCCGCTCGCCACGCTTGCGCCCGAGTTGACCACCAGCACGTTCGAGCCTAGCGTGCGCATCATCTGACGCACGCGCTCCTGCGACCCTTGCGCGACTGCCAGCATCACCACCACCGAGGCGACGCCCACGATCATCCCGAGCATGGCGAGAGCGGTTCGCAGCGGGTGCGCGCCCAGGGCTCTGCAGGCTTCGGCGGGCAGGGCGGCAAGCATGATGAAGACCGAGGCGCCGGGGCGGAATCAGAACAGCCGGAAGCGCAGGCCGCCCCGTGCGGATGCGTTCGAGGCCTGAACGAACTCGCCGACTGCGATGCGATCGCCCTCGGCGATGCCGCTGCCGGTAATCACTTCAGTGAAGGTGCCGTCGCTAATGCCGAGCGTCACGCGCTGCCGGCGAAGCGGCGGCCCGCCTGGGGCGTCATGGGCGACAAGCACCTCGGCGATTCGGCTGCGCGCCTGCGGTGCCAGACGGGCCTAGGCCACATTGGTATCGATCTGCATGTCGCGCAGATCGCGGGCAATCAGAAACAGGGTCGGAGTCTGGAAACTGGCTGCCACCGTCTGTCCCACGTCAACGCTGCGTGCGATCACCACGCCGTCGATCGGCGAGCGGATAGCCGTGTAGGCGAGGTTGGTGCGCTCGCGTGCCACCTGGGCTTCGATGGCTCGCACGCGAGCCTGCGCCAGCTCCACCGCCTGGTGCTCATCCTCGACCTGAGCGGTAGAGATGAAGCCGCGGGCGGCAAGTCCCTCGCTGCGCTCGAGCTTGTGTTGCGCGACCGACAGCTGTGTACGCATTTCCTCAAAATTAGCCTCAAGCTGTGCGATCTGGGCCTCGATCAGCGAGGAGTCGAGTTCGGCAAGCAGTTCGCCCGCGCGTACCGGCTGATTGAAATCGACCAGAACCCGTCTGATTCGCCCCGAAATCTGCGTACCGACATTGACCAACACCACTGGATTGAGCGTTCCAGTGGTGGCGACGTTTTGAAGGAGGCGGCCGCGGTCAACCACTGCGAACCGGTATTTCTCCGGCGGCGCGTCGGAGGCGGGGGCGGTTATCAGGAACCAGGCGGCCGCTGCTCCCAGCAGGACGATGGCAGCGGCGGCAAGGGTGATTCGGCGCATCGGATGAGCGGGGGGGTAGGCGCAGCAGCGGCGGACAGGCGGGTGGGGAGGCGGTCTGACAGGCAGGCTGACGATCCGCATGGTTTTGACTATCGTTGATCTACCCAGATCCCCACAGGGCTTGCAGGATTTCCCACGCACCGGCGACAATGGGAGTGTGCGGTCGGCTGATTCCATAGCGGATCAGGCCGGCCCCCAGTACATAAGCCAACCCTTGGAGGTGACAATTGAAGTCCCGTCTCAACGTCAACGGATCGGTTCGGGAGTTCGAAGCCGATCCAGCCACACCTCTCTTGTGGGTGTTGCGCGAACAGCTCGGCCTCACCGGCACCAAGTACGGTTGCGGGGTCGCAGCCTGCGGCGCCTGTACCGTTCATATCGATGGCGTGCCCGCGCGCAGCTGCGTGCGGCCCGTGTCCTCCGTCAGCGCCAATGAAAAGGTCGTCACCATCGAGGGGCTGTCGCCCGATTCCTCGCACCCGGTGCAAAAGGCCTGGATGGCTCTCGATGTGCCGCAGTGCGGGTACTGTCAGAGCGGCATGATCATGGCAGCGGTCGCGTTGCTGCGCGACAAGCCCAAGCCCACCGATCGCGATATCGATGAGGCCATGACCAACATTTGTCGCTGTGGCACCTATAACCGCGTCCGCGCCGCCATCAAGGTGGTAGCCGAGGGCGGTAATCCCCGTACTGCAGGCCTCTCGATTCAACATGCTGACGGGAGCTCAACATGAGCGAACTGACTGTCACCCGCCGCCAGTTCCTGGCCTCGTCCGCCGCTGGCGGACTCAGCCTCGCATTCCATCTGCCCTTTGCCTCGGAAGCGCTTGCGCAGGGCGCCGCCACACCCGAGGTGAACGCCTGGGTGGTGATCAGGCCCGATGACACCGTGGTGGTGCGAATCGCTCGCTCCGAAAT
>SYIM01000339.1 GCA_005798775.1 Burkholderiales bacterium | reverse complement strand
TACCCTGGGGGTGTCCATGCTGGTGGATGCGATCAACCACCGTAATCCAGCGGGTACCACCGATACCACCGTATTCGGGCCGTTCTTCGTCGCCGGCGCGCCAGAGATCCCGCAATGGGGCAACATCGCCGAGGGCCTGCCCGGCATGCCGTGCTTCGTATCGGGCACCGTGCGAGATACCGACGGCAAACCGGTGGAAGACGTGGTGATCGACCTCTGGCAAACCGACGGTGTGAACGGGCTCTATGACGTGCAGACCGCCGAAGGCAAGATGTTCGGTCGCGGCCGCGTCAAGACCGACCGAGCGGGGCGCTACGCCTTTCGTACGGTCAAGCCGATCAGCTACACCATTCCATCGGATGGCCCGGTCGGCGGCATGTTGCGCAAGATGGGGCGCCACCCGTGGCGGCCCGCGCATGTTCACACCATGCTCCAGCGTGAAGGCTACCGGAGTATCACCACGCACTTGTTCGTCAAGGGTGACCCGTGGCTTCAGTCGGATGCGGTCTTCGGGGTGAAAGATTCTCTGATCGTCGATTTCATTGACCATCCAGCAGGCACGACGCCGGACGGCGGCCGCTGCGATAGCCCCTTCAGCGCGGCGCACTATGACTTCACGATGGCGCGTGCATGAAGTCGGCACGGGTCGGCTGGATCGGCTGCGGCAAGCTTGGCGGCCCCATGGCCGTGCATCTGCTGAAGGCGGGCCATGAGGTGATCGCTTTCGACATCGACCAGGAGTCGCTCGCAGCACTCGTCGCGCGGGGCGCCAAGCCGGCGACCTCCATTGCGCAGTTGTGTAGCGCCGCTGACATCGTGTTCAGCTCACTACCCGACGATCGGGTGTTGCTTGCTGTGGGTCGTTCGCCTGATGGGGTACTCGCGCACTTGCACGAGAGCGCGATTTTCGTCGATACCAGTACAGTATCGCCGGCAGCCTCGGCCGAGGTCGCCTCGCGCGCGCGCGAGCTCGGACGGCGCTACCTGCGTGTTGCGGTCTCGGGTAACCCGGTGCTCGCCGAATCGGCTCAGCTCACTGCGTTTGCTTCGGGCGCATCGGCTGATTTCGCCGTGGTCGAGCCGCTTCTTGCCCATTTCTCCAAGCGAATTTTTCTGGTGGGATCCGACGAGCAGGCACGAACGCTCAAACTTGTGGTCAATCTGATGATCGCCGTATCGGCCGGCATGCTGGGCGAGGCGCTCGCACTCGGCGAAAAGGGCGGGCTCGACTGGCAGCAGATGCTGGACGTCATCAGCGAAAGCGCAGTGGGCTCACCGATGGTGCGTTACAAGACGCCCCCGCTTTCCAAGCGCGACTATCGCTCCACTTTTTCATGTGAGCAGATGGCGAAGGATCTTGATCTGATTCTCGACGCGTCGGCGCAATACTGCGCGCCCGTGCCGCTTGCCGCCCAGATGCGGCAGGTGTACCAGGCTCTGATCGCTGGCGGCAGCGGAGCCGATGACTACATCGCGACCGTCGCTCACGCCGAGCGACTCGCGGGCCTCACCGCTCACGCAAAACGGCTGCTGCCCGGCGCCTGACTGGCACCACCACCAGCGGCCAGGACACCGAACACCCCGGCATCAATCATCACAAGACTGTTCTGAAGCGGCCGCCACATCAACCGCCTCGCGAGCAATGTTCACTGCGGTCTCCACCGAGATGCCCATACCGGCCACCCGGCGTTTGCGACTACGCGCAAGCGATCCCGCTCAGGCGCAGCCTTACGGGTTCGCCCGGCAGGCCGTTGGGGCCGTATCGGCGCCCACGCGCCTTCGCTTCGCGCTCGGTCAGCCCCGGCGGATACGCGTGCAGTTCGGCAAACAGCCGCTCAATCGGCCACTGCGCGCCACGGGCAAGGCGTGCAGCCACATCCTGGAATATCGCTCGCATCGACCCGCGCATGCCCATCCGCCGCCGCGTCAGTGATCTCGAGGAGTCGGCTGCGTGATGACGTCACGCATCCGCCACATCACGATCAACCAGGCTACCAGCCCCTCAACGACCATCAGCTGCAACGCCGTGGCAGCACCCAGACGCTCGGCTGTCCAACCCAGGAGCAGAAACCCGAGCGGGCCGGTACCGATCGAAATCGTGAGGAGACCCATTAACCGGCTGCGGGCGGACACGGGCGCACCAATCAGCACCAGCGTGGCCTGCATCGACGTGAATCCCGCTACGCCAAAACCTGAAACCAGCAGCGCGAGCCATGCCAGACCTGCGTTGGGCGCTATCGAAAACACCGCCATCATCAGAATGAACGCGATGCAGCCGATCGCAAAGAATCGGCCGTGATAGCGGATCTGGTGCCCGTAGCGAACAATCAACACTGACCCCAGCGTGGCACCAATGCCCTCGGCTGCAGTGAGAAAGCCGACCATCGCGGCCGACAGGTGCAGCTGCTGATCCCCCACCACAGGAATCATGCTCATTCCGGGAAAACCGAACAGGTTGAAGACCAGCGACATGCTGATCGCAAGCAGCGCCACTCGGTTGCTACGCGCCAGGGCGACCCCCTCTCGAAGATTGCGCAGAAAGCTACTGCGTCGTCGTGCCACGCGCTGACTATCGTCGATCTGCATCATGAAGCGCAGCGTCGCCACATGTATCAGTGAGGAAAATACAAACGCACCGGTGAGTCCTACCCATTCAAGCACCAGGCCCCCAGTGAGCGGGCCCAGCATCTTGGTGATGTTGTTCGACATGGTATCGATCGCCATGGCGGGAACGATCTGGCTTGGGGCCACCACTGAACCCAGCATCGAGCGCCTGAGGGGCAACTCGGCCGCCCAATACACGCCGGAGGCGAGCGCGCCGATCGCCAGATGCCAGACATTGATCCACCCGAGCGCAGCGAGCGCTGCCTGCAGAGCGGTCAGCGCGAGCATGACGCGAACCAGCACGAGGTAGGTGCGGCGAACGCCAAAGCGGTCGGCTGCCATGGCGAGAATCGGGCCTGCTGGCGCAAACGGCAGGATTCGCAGCATTGCCATCACCGAAGCAAGCAGTGCCGACCCGGTGATCTCAAACACATAGATGCCAATCACCACGATCTCAAGCCATCGAACCACCCCGCCGCAGACGCCTGCGAGCCATACCCGGCGAAACGCGGGCTGCGATAAGGGACTGTCAGGATCGAAGGTCACAGGCTGAAATACCCTCGCCAGGTCGCGTACAGCGGTAGAGATGACAGAAACAGTCAGGATTGGTTGCTGGCCCGACGGCCCCAACGACGGTACAGTAGCAGACGCACTCACCGCTGCCTCGCGGCCCCAGCCCCACACAATGCATATTTCCAACCCCCCTGACTACACAAGCTGGCTTGCGATGAAACAACTGTTCGTCCTTGTTACTGCGGTGCTGATCGGCGCACTTTCCGGTTGCGGCGGTTCCACCGCCGGCTTCAACGTCTACACGGCAGGCGATAGCCTGGCCGACTCAGGCACCTTTGGTTTTCGCTTCACCGTCGCAGGCACCGCGGCCGCACCCAACCGGGTGTGGCCTGAACTGGTCGCGGCGTCGCTGGTGATGACAGAACCCTGCGCACGTTACAAGGGCGACCCGGCCACAAGCATCGTGGAAGCCAATCAGGCCGCACTCAACTGCACCGGCTACGCGGTGGGCGGTGCGCGCATCAACCCTGGTGGCCAGGCCAACGATTCCACCCCGTACTCGGTGCTCAAGCAGATCCGCGATCTGGTGGGCGAACGCCGTACCCTCGGCGAACGCGATCTGGTTCTGATCTCGGGCGGCGCCAATGACGCCGCCGACCTGTTCGCGCTGTGGCTGAAGGCGCAGGACAACACCCCCGCCTCCGCAGCCAATTACCTGGCGCTCCTCAAGGAACTCCTGACCGACGCAGAACTGGTCGGAGAGGCTGACCCCAGCAGGCGGGCCGTCCTCTACATGGTCAAGCTCGCCAATACCCTGGCCGACACGGTGCGCGACCAGCTGCTTGCCAGCGGTGCGCGTCGAATTGTCTTTGCCAACCTCCCCGATCTCACCCGCACGCCCAAACTGCAAGCTGTGCTCACGCCGCTACAGCAGCCTGCCCTTTATACGTTCGCAAGGGAGCTGTCGGTACAGTTCAACGAGCAGTTCGCCAGGCGTTTCGCGACCGACAGCCGGGTAGCGATTTACAGTTTGCTTGACGCGCTCGATGCGTGGGTCACCGACCCGCCGCCCGAGTTCACGCAGGTCACCACGCCCGCCTGCCCGGCCACGCTGACTGCGCCCACACCCACCTACGAACTCAGCAAATGTACGGCCACACTCCTGTCATCGGCTGAAGTTGCGCAGGGGCGTCCGGCCAACTGGTGGGACCGCTATCTGTTTTCAGATGACTTCCATCCCTCGCCGCGCGGTCATGCCGAAGCAGCCGCCCAGGTGGCACAGCTCCTTCGTTCACGCGGCTGGAACTGATTGGCTGCAATTGCTGCGAGCGCGTGTCAAAGTCCGGGCCAGCCCGCCCCGCGGGCAGCCTCACGCCAGGATATAAAGTCGGTCAACGCGCTGGCGGCCAGGAACTGCGGTGTATAACCGGTATCTCGCATCAGCCGTTCGATTCGCATCGGCGAGCGACGCGCCACCTTGCCCTGCCCAGCGGTCGCCCGCGCGGCGTTGTCCACCATCTCGGCCTGGAAGCCGGGAAACCGCGCGGATAGCCGCTGGCACCAGTCAGCCACTGACCATCGCTGCCCCGCCGACAGGTGATAAACCGGCTCGGGTGGCCTGTCAGCGCGCGCGAGAAGCCCCACCAGACCGCGCGCCACATCGCGCGAATACACCCAGTCGTCGGCGCAGTTCCCATGCACTGTCACGCTCGCCGACTGCTCGGCGAGCCGGGTCAGTTGCAGCGGCAGACTGAGGGTGTCGCGCACGCCGGTGTCGTATTCCCAAGGACCGAACACCATGCCCAGGCGCACCACGGTCACGTCGAGGGCGCGGGTGGCGCGGTAGCGGACCGCGATCCGTTCAGCCGCAAATTTGGTAATGCCGTAGAGGGTCTCGGGCCAGACAGGACTCGCCTGTTCGTCCAGTTCCGGCGATAGCAACCCCCCCGCACCGAAGATCGACCCAGTTCCCAACTGAAGCACGCGGGGTACCCGGTGCCGGAGGGCAGCCTCAAGCACCTCGATGGTACCGAGCACGTTCACCTCAGCAACGCTGCGCGCCGCACGAACTTCGCGGGCAGCGTCCGCAGTGACCGCGGCGGCGTGGACCAGGTGGCCGACCGGAAACGAGCGTAGCACTGCATCCAGGGCGGTTGCCGACAACACATCGCCCGGCACCACAGACAGTCGCTCGGCTGACTCGCCCAGCAAGGCACGCGTTCCCTCAGGGAGCGAACCAGGGCCAAACAGCACCACCCGCTGCCCCCGCCCGAGCAGTGCCTCGGCCAGATTGAGGCCAACAAACCCCGTGCCGCCAGTGATCAACGTGGCGGGCGCCAGGGTGCCGCTCATTGCGATTCGATCTTCGCCGCGGACACGACGGCGCGCCACTTGCCAGCCTCGTTGGCGATGAAGGATGCGCTGCGTACCGGATCCATCACCAGCGGCTGACAGGCCATGGCTGCAAGCCGCGCTGTGTAGTCAGTGTCGGTTACCACGCGCTCGTGAAGCGCGCGCAGCGCGCCGCGAACCTCAGGCGGAGTTTTGGAGGGCACGGAGATCGCCCACCACGTGCTCGATGACATGGACTGAACGCCCGCCTCGGCGAAGGTGGGCACCTCTGGCAATTGCGGCAGTCTTGAATCATGGGCCACGGCGAGCGCTCGAAGCTTGCCACTCTCAATGTGGGCGCGTAGCGTGGTGAGATCGTTGACCGTCATATCGGCTTCTCCCGATAGCAAGGCCAGCGTGGCGGGTCCACCTCCTTTGTATGGCACGTGGAGCAGATCGATACCCGCACGTAGCTTCAGTAACTCACCGCCCATCTGAACGATGCTGCCCGGACCAGCCGATGAAAAACTCAGCCGCCCCGGCTCGCGTTTGGCCGCTGCGATCAGTTCCTCCACCGTCCTCGCGGCCAGGCCCGCTCGCACCGCCAGCAGATGTGGTGCAATCGCCACCAGACCAATCAGACTGAGATCGCGCGCCGCGTCATACGGAAGTTTACGAATCAGCAGTTCGTTGATCACCTGAGTGCTGGTTGATCCGAACAGAATCGTATGACCGCTGGGCGCTGCAGCCACCACCGCCTGGGTACCAATCACGCCCGCCGCGCCAACACGGTTTTCGATCATTACATTCTGACCAGCGATTCGGCCAAGGTGTTGTGCATAAAGACGCCCAACGATATCGGCGGGGCCGCCCGCCGGAAATGGAACCACCAGGGTCAGGGGCCGGTCGGGGAAACCGGGTGAGCTTCCGCTCTGCGCCAGAACCTGGCTGCCTGCTGCTACCATCGGCAACGATAAGGCTAGCCGGCGCAATGTATTCGGCCGGGTATCGGACATGAATTTCATGCAGGACCCTCTGTAAATCAAAGCATCAGGCTACTGGGCGGCGCGCCCGCAACCGTCAATGCCGCACGACGATACTGTCGAACGAAGCAGCCCGCTGCACAAACCCGCCTGCGAGCAGGCTCTCTCTCAGGCGGTCGACACCCTCGCGGGATATCTGAGGTGATGTCGACCAGACGCCAGACGAGACATAGCGCGAGACCGCAGCCCTGAGCACATCCGGGCTCACGCCCGGAAAACGGGGCGCAATACATTGCGCAAGCGCATCGGGTCCCTCGGTGACCATCCAGCGCTGCGCCCGGGCGAGCGCACGGTCAAGCGCAGCGAGAGGCTGCCGGTGCTGCGTAACGGCGCGTGTCGCGGTAATGAAGGTGGTGTAGCAACAGGCGCCGCGAGTGCTCGCTGCATACACCACGGAAGCAAGCCCGTCCCGCTCGAGCTGGCTGACATGGGGCTCGAACAACTGAACAACATCGACCGCGCCACCGCGAAGGGCATCGATCTGAGCGGTCATGGGCAAGCCCTCCACCACCCGTCCGGCAGCCACCATATCAGCCGGATCAATCCCGGCATCCCGCAGATCCTGCTGCAGACACAACCAGGGCGTTGGCACTTCCGACACGACCGAGAGTCGTAGCGAGGCCAGATCCGCCATCGACATCTGGGCGCCGCGACGGGCAGCATCCTCGGCGCGCATCATGAGGAGAAAGGGATCGCGCCCCACCACCTCGCCCATGCAAATCAGGGAGGCATCGTCGTCGCGCAGCCTATCGCGGTCGCGGAGCACTCTCATCGGGCCACCCCAGGTGAGGTCAACCTCGCCCACGCGGACTGCGTCAATCGCGCCCCCGGGGCCCCCTGGGGGCAGCCAGTCGATTGTCAGATTTTCCTGATTTTCAAAACGATGAGCCTGCATCGCGTAGAGCGGGGCATAAAACAGCGCCTCGAAATTTTCGGCTATTCGCAGCCGCATCAGCGGCGACGCTCGGCAATCGAAAGCGCGATCAGAGCCACCAGACCAACCACCATCACGCCCAGCGAGACATGAACGGCATTACGGCTCGCCGCGTAGGTAATGCTCGAGTAAGCCAACCACGCACACGATGCGCAGAAAACCAGGGGTGTAAACGGATACCAGGGCACGCGAAATTCATCGCCCTTCGATGGCACGCGCCGCAGGATGAACACCGCGATGCCCACCATCAGCAGGAAGCTCCAGAACACCGGCGCCGTAAATTCCACCATTGACTCGAACCCGTCGTGCTGCCACAGGCCGAAAATCACCAGGGCGACGCTGACGGCGCCCTGCACCAGCAGCGCTGGCATCGGCATGCCAGCCGATTCGTTCCAGCGTCCCATGAATCGAAGCGCTTTCCAGTCGAGCCCTAGTGCAAAGTTGCTGCGCGCACCCACGATCATGGTGGCATTGATACTGGTGAGGGCAGCGAGCGCCACGAACAGTCCGAGCGCCTTCTGGCCCAGCGGTCCGAACGCCGCTCCCATCACATCGGCCGCGGCCGCTTTAGACTGCGCCAGGCCCCTCAGACCCAGGCCGTGGATGAGCGCGAGGTTCACCAGCAAATAAATGCCAGTGATTGCGAGCAGGCTCACGATAATGATGCCCACGATGCGTCTCGGTCCGCCCGCCACTTCGGCCGAGATGTAGGCCGCCTCATTCCAGCCGCCGAATGTGAGCAACACAAACACCAGCGCCAGACCCGCCATGCCCAGCGCCGGCGTCGAACTGAACATGGCAGGCGTGGCGTCGGCAGGCGCGCTCACCGAAAAACCAGCGACCACCACCGCAAAAAGCCCGGCCACCTCAAACACCGCCAGCACAGTCTGCACTCGGCCCGACGCCTGCAGTCCGATCAGATTGACCAGGGTGAGCGTCACCACGATGCCAACCGCCCAGATGGCCGGCGAGTGCGTACCCAGGCTGATCACCTTGCTCATGTAGTCGCCAAACACGAAGGCGAGCAGCGCGATCGAACCGGTGTTGATCACTGCGGCCTTCGCCCAGGCGTAAAGAAACGCCAGATGCCTGCCGTAAGCGAGTTCCAGAAAATGATAATCACCCCCGGCATGCGCATGCCGCGTGGAGAGCTCCGCATAGCAGAGCGCCCCGGCGATGGAGATGAGGGCACCGGCTGCCCAGATGGAGAGCGCCCAGCCGACATCGCCGCTCACGCCGGCCACCATCGAAGGTGTTTTGAAAATACCAGCACCAATGACGATGCCCACGATGATTGCGACCGCTGCGTACGGGCGCAAGAGTCTTGCGGGCTGGCCAGCGCCAGCCCCGGTAACACTTGAATTCATGACGGGTTCGGTGAGAAAGCGTTACTTGGGAACGCGACGCCCTTCGAAGCCGTTGCTTGAGTAGAGACCCACCTGGCCTTTGAGCGTGCCCGCATCGGTGTAGTTCGCCTTCACAACCTGCAACTGGCCGGTGGACGATGCGAGATAGCGAAACTGCAGCTCTGCCCCCTCAAGCCGTGGGTCAAGCAACGGCTGCGTTTTGTCGCCCAGGGTGATGGTTCCACCCACGCGCTGGTATTTCTGCGTGAGATTCAGCCTGACGTTCACATTGCCGTCCATACCGTCAAGGTTCCATTGTCCCTCCACCTGAGCGGGCACGACCCAGAAGTAGCCAGAGCTACCGCCAAACCCACTGGCACTGGAGTTGAACACCTGATCGGGTTCCCAATCGCCCATCGTGAAGGAATTCGTGACCAGGCGCGTGCCAGGACGCATTTTGAGCAAAGTGGGGCGCAGCCGCAGATTCAACTCTGGCAGCAGGTACATCGAAATGACCGTCGCCTTCGAAAAGTCTTCCTTGAAAATGTCGCCATTGATGATCGTGACGCGGTCGGACACGCCCGCGCGTTCGGCGTTGCGCTTGCCAAGTGCGGCCATGTCAGGGTTGAACTCGATACCGACGGCGCGCGCGCCATGAACGCGTGCGGCCGTAATCGCGATCTTGCCGTCGCCCGCACCCAGATCGAACAGAAGGTCGTCCTTGGTTACCTTGGCAATTTCTAGCATCCGCCTGACCAGATCGTCATTGGTGGGCACCCAGACCACGTCCTTGCCGGACTGTCCGACCTGGGGCTGATATTTGTCATCGCCCGACTGGGCGTTGGCTTGCAGGCCGATGGCTGCAAACAGGAGCGCTGCAAGGCCTGAGCGAAGCAGACGGGTGGCGGCAGATGCATTCATGTCCAATTTCTTCCTGAGGTCGTGGGACAGGTAACAGGTGAGTGTGGCTGGCGTGGCGGCAGACGCAGCGCACCGGAGTTTAACCGCTTGCTTGCCCTTTATCTGCCAGGCTCGGTATCTTGAACCCTGTCGCTGCCGGCGGCAAGTATGCCGCAGATTGGGGTAGGAACGGGCTGGCCGCACACCTGGCGAGACACGAGCCACCCGGCTGCCGGTGCGCTGTTATGCTTCAACCCCTTTCGTCAAGCATTGACATGACACAACTTGCCGGATTTGAACCCGCCGCCCTTCCGGCGGAAGACGAGGCGCTGCGCCCTGACGTGCGCGCCTTCCTCACCCACCACCTGGCGGGCCTGTCGGCCGAAGCGAGGGCCCGCTCGTGGTCGGGATACGATCCGGCCTTTAGCCGCGCCCTGGGCGCCCGAGGCTGGCTGGGCATCACCCTGCCGCCCGAATACGGTGGCGGTGGCCGGAGCGCCTACGCACGCTACGTGCTGGTTGAGGAATTCCTCTGTGCGGGGGCCCCCGTGGGATCGCATTGGATCGCCGATCGGCAAAGCGGACCCCTGATCCTTAAGTACGGCACCGAAGAGCAAAGGCGGTTTCACCTGCCGCGCATCTGTCGCGGTGAATCGTTTTTCTGCATCGGCATGAGTGAGCCAGGCTCGGGCTCCGACCTGGCCAGCATTCGAACGCGCGCCCGCCGCAATGACGCAGGCTGGGTGCTGAACGGCCGAAAAATCTGGACTACCAACGCGCATCACAGCCATTTCATGATCGCGCTGGTCCGCACATCGGGCGAACCGACCGATCGCCACGTCGGACTCTCGCAGCTCATCATTGATCTGTCCCGACCCGGGGTCACCGTGCGCCCCATCACCGACCTGACCGGCGACCGGCATTTCTGCGAAGTATTTTTTGATGACGTACAGCTGGGCCCGGAGGCCTTGATCGGTGCAGAAGGACAGGGCTGGGCGCAAGTCACTGCGGAACTGGCCTACGAGCGAAGCGGCCCTGAACGCATCTACTCCTCCATGGTGCTGTTCGACGAGTGGCTGGCCTGGATCCGCACGCCTGCAGGTCAAAGCCCAGGCGCCACGCGCCTCGCCGGCCGAATCGCCAGCCATCTCGCCCCCCTTCGTGCCATGTCGATTGCGGTGACCGCACGGCTGGCGGCGGGCGAAAGCCCGGTGGTCGAGGCCGCGCTGGTCAAGGATCTGGGCACCACCCTTGAACAACAGATTCCGGCCTTGATTGCCGATGATCTGGCAAGCCGCGACGATCCGTCACAGGTGCCGGCCGAGTTGTTGGCCACGCTGGCCTACGTCACCCGGGTTTCTCCGTCGTTTTCGCTACGGGGTGGTACGCGCGAAATTCTTCGCGGCATGATTGCCCGCGGCCTGGGGCTGCGCTGATGACCCCCGTACTGACCTCTGCCCCGACAGCCCAAGGAGCGTACGCATGGATTCGATGATCAGCGACGCGCTCGCAGCCCTTCTCGCCGATCGCTGCGGCGCCGATGTGGTGCGCGCCATCGAATCGGGGGGCTCCTCCGCCGAACTCTGGCAAGCCATCTCCGAGGCCGGTTTCGCCGACGCCATGGTGCGCGAAGCACAGGGTGGTGCAGGCCTGTCGGCCGAGGCCGTCGCAGGCTGCTGGATGCTCGCGGGGCGGCACGCTGTTCCCCTACCGTTGTCCGAAACCATGATCGCCCGGGCGGTACTCACCGAGCAGGCAATCACTGTGCCCGACACCCCGATCGCGCTCGGTATCGGGCATCACACGCCCGCCGGCACGCTGCGCGCAGCCGGCGTCAGCGGCGGCCGCACTGCGGGCGCTGTGCTCGTTACCGCCGCAGGCGACACCCGGCTCATCGATACCGCCAGCGCCCGAAGCGAGCGCTGCGCCTTCGAACTCGATCTCACGCTCGAGTGGCCGGAATCCGCTTGGGCTGGGGCACTGCGCCTGCCTGTTAGCCTGGACACCCGGCTTGCCCAAGCTCTGGTCCTGTCGCTTCAGATCGCCGGCGCGCTCGATGCCGTATTCCGACGGTCGCTCGCCTGGGCCAATGAGCGCGAACAGTTCGGTAAACCCATCGGCAAGTTTCAGGCGATCCAGCACCAGCTCGCGCTGATGGCCGAAGAGTCGTTTGCAGCCACCATGGCGGCGCGCATCGCGTGCTTCCCCGAGTCAAACCGCGCCGCCTCCGCAACCACTTCATCCGGGTTGGTCGGCGTTTTAGCCGGTATCGCACCGCTGCGTGTCGCCACGGCGAAAGCACGTACGAGCGAGGCCGCGCTGCAGGTTGCACAGATGGCCCATGCTGTCCACGGCGCAATCGGCTTCACGCATGAATTCGACCTGCAGATCCTCACCCGCCGACTTCATGCCTGGCGGCAGACCGCAGGCAGCGAATCCGCCTGGCACGACCAGATCGGCCGCGCCCTGCTGTCGCCCGAGACCAACTCGCTTGATGTTCTTCGGATCACCACCGACGTTGTCGCAGGTTAGCGGTTCGCATTCCGGCCGTTCTCAACGCCCTGTTCTGGAGACTTCCCATGACCGACTTCCTTCGGATCAGCCGCGACGGCGCGATCGTCACCTGGACCATGAACCACCCGGCCACGCGCAATGCGCTCACCGGTAACACGGCTGTCGCGGAGATCGTTGCGGCGGCGGCAACCGCTGCTGCGGACCGAAGCGTGCGCGCCATCATCCTGACCGGCGCAGGACCGGTGTTCTCGTCGGGTGGCAATGTGAAGGACATGGCCCGGTTCGCCGAGCCTGGCCTTGACGCTGACGCAGTGCGCAACGAATACCGCCACGGCATCCAGCGCATTCCCCGGGCCATGTGGGCACTGGACGTGCCCGTCATTGCAGCGGTCAACGGGCCGGCGATTGGCGCAGGGCTGGATCTGGCCTGCATGTGCGACATGCGTATTGCGAGCGAGTCAGCCACCTTTGCCGAGAGCTTTGTTCGAGTAGGTATCGTTCCTGGCGATGGCGGCGCGTGGTTGCTGCCACGTGCGGTGGGTGCAGCCAAGGCGGCCGAAATGGCGTTCACTGGCGACCCGATCAGCGCTGCCGAGGCCCTGGCCTGCGGGCTGATTTCGAGGGTGGTGCCAGCCGACTCACTGCTTGAAGAAGCCCAGGCACTTGCCGCTCGAATCGCCCGTAATCCGTCGGGCATTCTGCGTATGACCAAGCGGCTCTTGCGCGAAGCCGTGCACAACACGCTCGACTCGGTGCTTGAAACCTCAGCGGCTTATCAGTCGCTCGCGCACATGAGCGCCGACCATCACGAGGCCGTGCGCGCCTTCATCGAGAAACGGCCACCGAAATTCTCCTGAGCCCAGGTCAGGACAGCACGCCAATCTGCCAGGGCACAAACTCGTTGTCGCCCACACCGAGCGACTCACTCTTCGAGCGCTCACCCGAGGCGATTTTCAGCATGAGCTCGAACACCTGCTCGCCCATCTGTTCGAGTGTAGCGGACCCATCGATCACCTCGCCGCAGTTGATGTCCATGTCGCCGGTCATGCGGCGGTACATGGGCGGGTTGGTGGCGAGCTTGATGGTGGGCGAGGGGTAG
>SYIM01000338.1 GCA_005798775.1 Burkholderiales bacterium | reverse complement strand
GCTCCTTGCCGCCGCACGTCACCTCTCCACGCACCGCAATTTCGACGGCACCGTCTATCTGGTGTTTCAGCCCGCCGAAGAGGGCGGCGCGGGGGCCCGCGAAATGATGCGCGACGGACTCTTCGAGCGCTTTCCCATGCAGGCGATCTTCGGCATGCACAACTGGCCGGGCCTCAAGCCCGGGCAAATCGCAATGCGCCCGGGCCCGATGCTCGCCTCGTCGAACGAATTTCGAATTGTGCTGAAGGGGCGCGGCACCCATGCCGCACTCCCGCACCTGGGCATCGACCCGATCCCGGTCGCCTGTCAGCTCGTTCAGGCATTCCAGACCATCGTCTCGCGCAACCGAAACCCCATTGACGCGGCGCTCATTTCGGTCACCATGCTGCACGCGGGCGAGGCCACCAATGTGGTTCCCGATTCGGCCGAGCTTCGCGGTACCGTTCGCACCTTCCGCCCGGAAACGCTCGACATGGTCGAGAGCCGCATGCGCGAAACCACCGAGCACACGGCCAGCGCATTCGGCGCAAGCGCCGAGTTTCACTTCCACCGCAACTATCCGTCCCTCATCAACCACGAGGCAGAAACCGGGTTTTGCCGATCCGTGGCGGCCGATGTGGTGGGCGCCGACAATGTTTTCGAGTTTGAGCCCACCATGGGCGCTGAAGATTTCGCGTTCTTCCTCGAAAAGATGCCCGGCTGCTATGTGGTGATCGGCAATGGTGGAGGCGACCATCGTGCGGCGGGTCATGGGTTGGGACCCTGCGTGCTGCACGGACCTCACTATGACTTCAATGACGAGATCATCCCCATTGGCGGCAGCTTCTGGGTGCGATTGGCCGAACGCTGGTTCGCCGAGGCACCTGAGCCCGCGGTCTGATTAACCCGTAACGCCATGACACGCGCCACTTTCAGCGCCTGAGCAGCCTCCGCGATGCTCGCCTTTGTCTTGAGACGACTGCTGCAGGCGCTTGCCGTGATGGGGTTTGTGGCGCTCGTCGCCTTCGCACTGTTTCGGTACGTGGGCGATCCGGTGCTCTCTATGCTGGGGCAGGACGCCACCCCCGAACAGCGGGTGCAGGTCACGCAGGCGCTCGGCCTCGATCAGCCCTTCTATATCCAGTTCGGGCACTTTATCGGTCATGCAGTGCAGGGCGAATTCGGTGTATCGCTCAGGCAGGGCCAGAAGGTGTCGTCGCTGCTCGCGGAAAAGCTTCCCGCCACGCTTGAACTCGCGCTCACCGCCGCGGCCATTGCGCTCCTTGCGGGCGTTCCCATGGGGGTCTACACCGCGCTCAGGCGCCGCGGGGTGCTGTCCAATATGCTCCTCGCGCTGTCGCTGGTGGGCGTGTCGTTACCCACATTCCTCATCGGTATCCTGCTCATTCTGTTCTTTGCGGTACTGCTTGGATGGCTGCCATCGTACGGCCGGGGCGATACGGTGATGGTAGGTAGCTGGTCAACCGGCATGCTCACCTTGGATGGCTGGAAGCATCTGATCCTGCCTGCGCTTACGCTGGCACTTTTTCAAATGACGCTCGTCATGAGGCTGGTGCGTTCGGAAATGCTGGAGGTGCTACGCACCGATTACATCAAGTTCGCGCGCGCACGCGGCCTCACCAACCGCACGATCCATTTCGGGCATGCGCTTCGCAACACACTGGTGCCGGTCATCACCATTGCGGGTCTGCAGCTGGGCGGCATCATCGCTTTCGCAATCGTCACAGAGTCAGTGTTTCAGTGGCCGGGGATGGGGCTCCTCTTCATTCAGTCGGTCCAGGTGGCGGATATTCCCGTGATGGCTGCCTACCTGTGTCTGATCTCGCTCATTTTCGTCACCATCAATCTGGTAGTCGATCTTCTCTACTTCGCGGTTGACCCACGACTGCGAATCGAGCGCAGCGGCGCCGGACGTTAGCCATGAAGCCTTCCGAGCGTAGCCTCTTCGCCCGATTTTTCGATAGCGACCTCTGGTGGAGTTATCGGCACACTCCCGTTGCGATAGCAGCCAGCGTGGTCACCCTTGTTCTGTTCGTTGGCGCATTTGGCGCGCCCGTGCTTGCGCCTCACCAGCCCTTTGATCTGGCCACGCTGTCGCTGAACGATGCGCTGACGCCGCCGGCCTGGGTGGAGGGCGGCCAGCTCACCTACCCGCTCGGTACCGACGACCAGGGGCGGGATGTGCTGTCCACCCTGCTCTACGGTTCGCGAATTTCGCTCCTGGTAGGCCTCGCATCCGTGCTGGTTGCGATGGTACTGGGGGTCACACTGGGCCTGCTGTCAGGCTACCTCGGCGGCCGGCTCGATGCGTTCATCATGCGGGTGGCCGATGTGCAGCTGTCATTTCCAGCCATCCTGATTGCGCTTCTCATCGACGGCGTTGCGCGTACGCTCCTTCCTCAGGGCTCGCATAACGACTGGATGGCAGTGGGTGTGCTCGTCGGGTCGATTGCGCTTGCCAATTGGGTGCAGTATGCGCGCACGGTAAGGGGCTCCACGCTCGTCGAGCGCAACAAGGAATATGTGCAGGCCGCCCGGGTGATTGGCGTGCGCCCGATTGCAATCATGCTGCGCCACGTGCTGCCGAACTCGCTCGGTCCGGTGCTGGTCATTGCCACCATCAATATTGCCCAGGCGATTCTCACCGAGGCAACCCTGTCGTTTCTGGGTGTGGGGGTGCCGCCCACCTCGCCATCGCTCGGCACCATGATCAACAGCGGCAATAATTTTCTGTATTCGGGCGAGTGGTGGCTGGTGATTTTTCCTGGCGCCGCGCTGGTGCTGCTCTGCATGTCGGTCAATTTGCTGGGCGACTG
>SYIM01000337.1 GCA_005798775.1 Burkholderiales bacterium | reverse complement strand
TCCTGACCATGGCTGGTGTAAGGATCGAGGGCGACGTCGGTGAGCACGCCCAGCTCGGGGAAGCGCCGCTTGAGTTCGGCAACCGCGCGCGGGACGAGGCCGTCGGGATTGGCTGCCTCGCGACCGTCAGGCGTCTTGAGCGCCGGATCGATTACCGGGAATAGCGCGAGCACCGGAACGCCGAGTTCAAGACACTGCTCCGCAACCGGCGCCAGAAGATCGATCGACAGGCGCTCGACCCCGGGCATTGAGGCCACCGGCTGGCGGATTCCCTTTTCATCAATGACAAACACTGGGTAAATGAGGTGGTCCGGGCTGAGCCGATGCTCACGGACCAGCCGTCTGGAGAAGTCGTTTCGACGATTCCGCCGCAATCGAGTTCCAGGAAATGCTCCAAATGTTGAAAAATCGCTTCCCATCGACGAATTCCTCTCTCTCGCAATCACTGTGTCTTTGACTAGACCTGTCCGCGACACGACCTGGCCAACAGACAATTTCGGTTATTGCCCCGCCTCTTCCCCCTGAGCGGGTGCCCTCTGGCCCGGAAGGCATTCGCCCCCGAACGTTCAGGCGTTCGGGGCTTTTTGCCCGCGCGACGCGTACCCTTACGGTATTGGTTCACGCGCCGGGACAAGCCAGCTTTCGAGAAGCGTGCGCACCGGCACCACACCAAAGCCAGTGTTGGCCGAAAAGGCGGTCAAGGTCAAGTCGAGATGACGGACGATGTCGTCAAGAGATTGTTTCACGCTTGCGATCGTCCGGCTTCGTTCGGCGTTTCCCAGCTTGTCCGACTTGGTGAGCAGAACCAGCACGCGCTGGTGGGGCGGGATGAAATCGAGCAGTTGGCGATCGAGTGCGGTAACGCCACGTCGGCAGTCCATGACCAGCACGATGCCAGCCAGGCTTGAGCGCGCCTCGAGGTAGCGGCCGGCCAGTCGATCCCAGCCAGCCCGGACGGCTGCGGGGGTCGCGGCGTATCCGTAACCGGGTGCGTCAACCAGATAACCGGCGGCCTCGTGATGCTCGGGGCCGAGCGCGAAAAAATTGAGCGCCTGGGTACGGCCAGGCGTCTTGCTCGAGAAGGCGAGCCGCCGTCGCTGGCAAAGCGTGTTGATCGCAGAAGACTTGCCCGCGTTCGAACGACCGACAAACACCACCTCGGGTGCGCCCGGGGGCGGGAGCTGATCGAGACGCGCGACAGTCGTGGCAAAACGCGCGGTGAGAAGAAGCGATGACACGGGAGGGGCCTAGCGCGCGAGCAGGTCGCGCGGTGGAAGAGGGCCATGCGGCGGCCGGATGCCTGCGGAGGCGCTCGCGCGACCAGTGGGTCGTAAGACGCCAACGCCGAGCCAGCTTTGAGAGCTCGGTCGTCAGCAGTCAATCTCTGGCGATATTGTACAATTAATGGTTTGTGTTTTGCCGCACCGGGTCCGCCATGCTCCGTTTTGCCTCGATCGTTGCCTCCACCCTGACTGCGTTCGGCCTTGCCGTGAGTTCGAACACGCTTGCCCAGTCAGCGGGCAAACCCGACCTGAACAAGGGCGCTGACATCGCCTCCCAGGTCTGCGCCGGCTGCCATGGAGCCGATGGCAATAGCCCCACGCCCGCCAACCCGAAGCTCGCCGGCCAGCATGCCGAGTATCTCGCCAAACAGCTGGCCAACTTCAAGACGAAGCCTGGCGCAAAAGAGCCGGAGCGCAACAACGCCATCATGGCGGCGTTCGCTGCCCAGCTGTCAGTAGACGACATGCGTAACGTTTCCGCTTTTTATGCCTCGCAACCCCTTACGCCGGCTGCCGCGCGCGACAAGACCCTGGTCGAACTCGGACGCAATATCTACCGAGGTGGCATTGCGGCGAAGGGCGTTCCGGCGTGCGCGGGTTGTCACGGACCAAGCGGCGCTGGCCTGCCCGCCCAGTACCCGCGCCTCCAGGGCCAATATGCCGAATACACCGAGTCCCAGCTCACAGGGTTCCGGCAGGGTACGCGCGCGAACAACGCGTCGATGACTGCCATCTCGGCGCGGCTCTCCGACCTCGAAATCAAAGCAGTTTCCGACTATATCGCCGGCCTCCGATAAGGGTTGGAGGCGCCCCACAGGCGTGTTGCACGCGGCCCAGGCTTGCGGCTCCGGCTACTCCCTGCTTGGTCCAGGATGGCTGCGGCGGGTGCGGTACCCCATTATTCGCCCGGTCAGGGCCAGCAGAGCCACCTTGCCCTTGCGAGGGGCTTGGATTGTTGCGCTGTGGGGGTGTTCACGCGCGGCTTGGGCCAGCTCTGAGAAGATTGCACATCACACTCAGGAGCTGTCATGCTGATTCGAACCCACGATGCGAGTACGCCGGCCGCGTCAGATATTACGCCGCGCGAGGTCTGGCGTAACCGGCGCCACCTGCTTGCGGCCGCAGGCGGCACTGCACTCGGGGTAACGCTACCTGCTCTCGCGTCGACCGCGGCGAAGGCCTCCGGGACCATCATGCAGGGGGGCGATTCCAAAGCGCAGAAGCTCGCGGCGACTGCTTCGAAACTTTCCACCCCCGAGCGTGCCACGCCCTACAAGGTCGTGACCACCTACAACAATTTCTACGAGTTTGGTACCGAGAAGGACGACCCGGTCAAACACGCGCACCGGCTACGAACGCGCCCCTGGTCGGTTCGCGTCGAGGGCGAGGTTGCCAAGCCTCGCAGCTTCGACATCGAAGAGCTTCTCACGCTCGCGCCGCTCGAGGAGCGCATCTACCGCATGCGCTGTGTCGAGGGCTGGTCGATGGTGAGTCCGTGGATCGGGTACCCGCTTGCCGAATTGATCCGGCGGGTCGAGCCCACATCGAAGGCGCGCTACGCTGAATTCGTGACACTCGCCGACCCGAAGCAGATGAACGGACTAGCAGTTCCTGTGATCAGCTGGCCTTACATGGAAGCCCTGCGGCTCGACGAAGCCATGCACCCGCTAACCCTTTTTACGGTCGGACTTTACGGCGAGGTGCTGCCCAACCAAAATGGCGCACCGGTGCGCCTGGTCGTGCCCTGGAAGTATGGATTCAAGAGCGCCAAGTCGCTGGTGAGCATCCGCTTTGTCGAAAAACAGCCCAACACCAGCTGGATGCGCTCATCACCCGAGGAATATGGTTTCTATTCCAACGTCAATCCCGAGGTGAGCCATCCGCGCTGGTCGCAGGCCACTGAGCGCAGGCTCGGAGAGGACGGCTTCATGCAGCGCCGCCGTCCCACGCTGATGATGAACGGCTATGCCGATCAGGTTGGCAGCCTCTACGCCGGCATGGATCTGCGCCGCAACTTCTGACGTAGCGGGAAGCGTCGGTGCGCTTGTCGATCCCGTGGATCCGCGGCCTGGTGATCGCGGCCTCGATGCTGCCAATGTTGCGGCTGGTGCTCTGGCCGGCGATGGATCGGGCGGGCGCCAACCCGGTTGAGTTTGTGACCCGCTCAAGCGGCACCTGGACCCTGGTTTTCCTGCTCCTTGCCCTGTCGGTGAGCCCGGTTCGGCGACTCACCGGGGCGGGGTGGGTGATGCGGCTTCGTCGCCCGCTTGGGCTGGCGAGTTTTGCTTATGCCCTGGCGCACCTAGCAACCTGGGTGTGGCTTGAGCACTGGTTTGAGATCGCCCCGATGATCGGTGATGTGCTTAAGCGCCCCTTCATTACTGCGGGTTTTGCTGCGCTGGTCCTGTTGATTCCACTTGCCCTCACATCGACTGATGCGATGGTGCGCAGACTGGGACGCCGATGGTCGACGCTCCATCGGCTGGTCTATGCGGCCGCGGTGCTGGCGGTGCTTCACTACTGGTGGCATAAGGCCGGCAAAGCCGATGTGACTGAACCCGTGCTCTATGCGCTGGCACTGGCTGCGCTTCTCGGGTGGCGGGTGGTGGCACGCCTTCGCCGCTGACGGCCTCGTCCTCTTCAGTCGGGCAGGCGGCGCTCGAGTGCAAACAGCGATTCGATGGACTCACGCTCGCGGATCAGGTGCACGCGCTCGCCATCGACCAGCACCTCGGCAGCACGCGGCCGGGTGTTGTAGTTGGAGCTCATGGCCATGCCGTAGGCGCCAGCGGACATGACCGCAAGCAGGTCGCCCTCGGCGAGGCAGAGCGGCCGGCCGCGCGCGATCCAGTCGCCCGACTCGCAAACCGGACCGACGATATCGAACTCTGCCGATTTGCCCTCGCGCGGCCGGACCGGCTGCACTGCGTGCCAGGCTTCATAGAGCGCCGGCCGCATGAGATCGTTCATGCCGGCATCTATGATCGCGAAATTACGTTCGCCGTTACGCTTGAGGTACTCCACCCGGGTAAGCAGCACACCGGCATTGCCCACGATCGAACGCCCAAACTCGAACAGGATTTCGTAGCGGGCGCCGCGTGGGTGCGTATCGAGCCTCGTGAATACGGCGTTGATCAATGCTGCCCGTGAGGGCGGCTCCTCGTCGTCATAGCAGATGCCCAGGCCACCCCCTAAGTCGATGTGGTGCAACGCGATTCCTGCCTCGTGCAGGCGGTCAACGAGTTCAAGCACCTTGTCGAGTGCCGCGGTGAACGGCTCGAGGCTCGTAATCTGAGAGCCGATGTGACAATCGATCCCTACGACGTCAAGGTGCGGGAGCGCACACGCCCGTTGATAGGCGGCCAGCACGTCTTCGTGCGGGATACCGAACTTGTTTTCGCGAAGACCCGTGGAAATGTACGGGTGCGTGCCAGCGTCGACATCGGGGTTGACGCGCAGCGACACGGGTGCGCGCCGCCCTATCTCGCCCGCAATCTGATCGAGTCGTTCAAGCTCTGCCTGGGACTCGACGTTGAAGCAGCGAACGCCGGCCGAGAGGGCTTCGCGAATCTCTGCATGGGATTTGCCAACGCCAGAAAACACGGTACGCGCCGCGCTGCCGCCAGCTGCAAGCACGCGGCGCTGTTCGCCTGCCGAGACGATGTCAAAGCCCG
>SYIM01000336.1 GCA_005798775.1 Burkholderiales bacterium | reverse complement strand
GGCGGGAATCGAACCCGCGTCCGCAAGTCCTCTACGAACAGTTCTACATGCGTAGTCGATCTACTTGAGTCTCGATGTAGGTTTAGCCGGTCGACAGGCCGACCCATATCCAGTCACCTTGGGTTTCGCCCCCGAACCAAGTGACCCGGCCCGGGCGCTATCCGATTGAACTTACACCGCAGCCCTTCCAGTTGCCCGGTTAGGCCCAGCCCATCGGCTGACTGTTGCGGCGCTCGCGGGATTTAAGCCGCGAGAGCGAAACGCTCGTCGTTGGCGTTTATTGATTTGCCAAAGGATTTACGAGGACTTGGCGCCTCGGCATGCCCTGTGCCGCTTCGCTACCCACGTCGAAACCAGGTCGGCCCCATATTTCGTGTGAAAGAGATCTGCTGCAGATGTGCCGCCATGATAGTCCGGATTCGGAAGGATGACCAGCTGATTTTGCCTTCGGCTACCACCGTCGGTCGGCTCGCCGAGGCGGCCGACCGCATCCCGCGCGCGGTTTACTCGGAGGCGATCGTGATCAAAGCGCCAAGCGCAATCGCGCCGCCCGTGGCACTCCAGGCATCACCCCGCTCGCTGGGCTGCTCCTGGGTGATCGGCTCCAGCGTCGCGCCGGCGCGTGGACGACGCGCATCCAGCAGACGCGCGGCCTGCCCCAGCTCTCCACGCAGCTGTCGCGTAAACGCAATCAGGGGTGTGTGCGCCACTCGGGTGCTCACCTCATGCCCGCGCGCGCTCAGCAACTCGACAATCTCCTGAGTGGCTTCCCGGGTCCAGTCTGCACGCCAACGCTTGAGCGCCGGTTGAGACAGAAACCGTCCACTGTGACGTGGCAACCGGGGCGGACAACCCACCAGCACCCACCGCTCCGGGGGGCGGCCTTCGATAAAGGCCACCAACTGCCGATTGGCAAAATCGGCGTCGTTGATAAAGATGATGAACGTGTCCATGATCAGATTTCCTTTGTCGTAATTGATTGGTAGGAACAATGAAAAACCGGCCGCCCTGAGACGGCCAGTACCTCAAGTCAGACAGAGTCCATTCGCGGGTTATCGCCCGCACGACGACGGCTGGCCCACCAGCCGAGAAGCAGCACTCCAGCCACCGCAGTCACGTACGTGCCCCAGCGGGCGGCCACCTGCAGAGCCGCAGACCCATCGAAGACGGGATCAAGCCAGGGCTCGTTTACGATCATTTTGGCTGCGGTGAATGCCAAAACACCTGCGCCCAGCTGGATGATGATCGTCCAGCGCTCCACCATGCGCAGCACCACCGCGCTCCCGAACACCACGATCGGCACGCTGATCAGAAGACCAAGCACCACCAGATCGAAAGAGCCCTGCGCAGCCCCCGCCACACCCAGCACATTGTCGACGCCCATCAGCGCATCGGCAATGACGATGGTCTTCATGGCGACCCAGAAAGTGGTGGCGCCGCCGCCTTCATGCGAATCACCGCTATCGTTATCAGCCAGCAGCTTGTAAGCGATCCAGAGCAGCCCTAGTCCGCCCACCAGCATGAGACCCGGGATCTTGAGAAGCCACACCACGCTCACTGTCATGAGCGAGCGTACGACAATGGCCCCGACCGTGCCCCAGACAATGGCACGGCGCTGAAGGTGGTGAGGGAGACGTCGCGCTGCAAGTGCGATGACGATGGCGTTGTCGCCAGCGAGAACGAGATCGATAAGGATAATGGCTGCCAGCGCAGACCACCACCCCACGGAAAATAACTCCATGGCAGGACCTTTTAGAAACGATCAATCGAACAGCCCGACCGGCGGAACATCAGCCGAAGCGGACTCGCTTGATCGAAGGTCTTGCCAAGCTTGTGCTTGTGGTTCTACGCCCGACAGCCCGGAGGTTGAATACCTCGTAATGACGACCTGTCGAACCGCCCGGGGCTTTGTAGAAAGCTCCAGCCGACGCGGCTACTCCCCAACGATCCGTAGAGTGTACCGGTGCTCTGCAGTCCTGTGAAGCGATTACCGGGGCCTGCGCGGGGAAATACCCGACGGCGGTTTGCGCCTAACGAAATTCGTCCTCAAGAAACTCAAGGGAGTTACGCCGCCCTGACTCCGGCCGCACTTTTTCCTGTCCGCGCAGCTCCACGCGGCGGATTTTCCCTGAGATGGTCTTGGGTAACTCGGCAAACTCGATCCGACGCACGAGTTTGTAGGCCGATAGCCGTTCGCGCAGGAACTTGAAAATGCCAGCCGCCATCTCAGCGCTCGCGACATACCCAGGAGACAGCATCAGATATGCCTTGGGAACATAGCCTCGCAACGGATCTGGCGACGGCACGACCGCCGCTTCAGCCACCGCTGGATACTCGATCAGCACGCTCTCGAGCTCAAAAGGACTGATGCGATAGCCCGACGCCTTGAACACATCATCCGCCCGTCCCACGTAGGTAATGTAGCCCTCCGCGTCGCGGGCGCCTACATCGCCTGTGTGATAGAACCCGTCGCGCATCACTTCGGCGGTCTTGTCGGCGTCGTCGGCATAGCCATTCATGAGTGCGAGCGGCCTCGCTGACAAATCGATGCAGATTTCGCCCTCATCGGCGGGCTGGCCGTCAGCGTCCCGCAGCACGATGCGATAACCGGGAAGCGGCCGACCCATCGAGCCGGGTTTGAGTTCCGCCCCAGGGGGGTTACCGATCTGCGCAGTGGTTTCGGTTTGTCCGTAGCCGTCGCGAATGGTGAGGCTCCATGCCCGCCTCACCTGCTCAATGACCTCGGGGTTGAGCGGCTCACCCGCCGAGATCAGTTCTCGAAGCTTGACCGGCCAGCGTCCCAGTTCTTCCAGAATCAGCATCCGCCAGACAGTGGGCGGCGCGCAGAGGGTATTCACCTGATAACGCACCAGCACATCGAGCACGGCCGGGCCATTGAAGCGCGTGTAGTTGTAGATAAATACACAGGCCTGTGCGTTGAAGGGCGCAAAAAAACAGCTCCAGGCG
>SYIM01000335.1 GCA_005798775.1 Burkholderiales bacterium | reverse complement strand
GCGGAATGGGGTTGATCTTCATCAGCCACGATCTGGATCTGGTGGCCTCTTTCTGCGATCGGGTGCTCGTCATGTATGCGGGTCGGGTGGTCGAGGAGCGGGCGGCCTCCGACCTCGCCGCGGCCACTCACCCCTACACGCAGGGCCTGCTGCGCAGTCTCCCCCGCATCGGCGAGGTTCGCGCCCAGTTGCCCACCCTCGACCGCGATACGGCCTGGCTCGAGGGCTGACGCGATGATCTCGGTGTCCGACCTCAAGGTGGGCTTTGGTACGGGCCGCGATGCGGTCCTGGCAGTGAGTGGCGTGTCCGTCGAGGTCAAGCCCGGCGAGAGCTTCGGGCTGGTCGGCGAGAGCGGCAGCGGCAAGTCGACCGTGCTGAGGGTGCTTGCCGGCCTCAATCGCGACTGGCAGGGTCGGGCGAGTATCGCTGATGTCGATGTTGCACAGGCCGATCGGCGTTTCGCGCGGGTCGTGCAGATGGTATTCCAGGACCCCTATGCGTCGCTGCACCCGCGGCATACCGTTGATCGCGCGCTGTCGGAGCCACTCGAGATCCATCGGGTCGGTAGTGTCGCAGACCGGGTCGCGCAGGCGATGGCCGATGTGGGTCTCAGTCCGGCCTTCCGGTTTCGTTTTCCGAATCAGTTGTCAGGCGGGCAGCGGCAGCGGGTCGCGATCGCGCGGGCGCTGATGCTCGAGCCCAGGGTGTTGCTGCTCGATGAGCCAACCAGCGCCCTGGATGTCAGCGTGCAGGCCGAGATCCTCAATCTGCTCGCTCGGCTGCGGCAGGCGCGGCAACTGACGATGATCCTGGTGAGCCACAATCTCGCCGTCGTCGCCCACATGTGCGACCGCCTGGCGGTGATGAATCGCGGGCTGATCGTCGAGGAGATGGATGTCGCCACGCTGCGTCGGGAAGCGCCACGCGAGGCCTACACCCGGCAGTTGCTGCTGGCCTCGCGCGGCTACGACCGCGAGGCGGCGTCGCGGCTGGTCACCTACGACTGACCGATCAAGGAGCGATGTCGACGATGCTCAAGTGGGAAGCCCATACCTGCCTGCCCCTGAACCCGGACGCCGATTTTGCGCCGCTCGAGGATTATCGAGCCTGCGGCGTCAACTACTGTAGCATCAACATCGGGATGGACATGAATCCGCTCGAGCAGATCCTGCCGGTGATCGCTGCGTTTCGTGCGCGTCTGACGGCCCGGCCCGATCGTTATGTGCTGCCGCGCACGGTGGCCGAGATCGAGACGGCGGCGGCCGAAGGTCGGCTCGCGGTCGGTTTCGACCTCGAGGGGGCGATCCCGCTGCGCGGACGGCCCGAGATGGTGGCCCTCTTCAGGGATCTGGGCGTGCGCCAGATCCACTTCGCCTACAACCGTAACAACGAGGTCTCGGGTGGCTGTCACGACGAGGAGCAGGGCCTTACGGCACTCGGGCGGCGCATGGTCTAGGCGGTCAACCGCGCCGGCGTGCTGATGGACTGTTCGCATACCGGCCGACGCGCTTCACTCGAGATCATGGAGGCTTCCACTGCGCCGGTCGTGTTCAGCCATGCGAACCCGCTCGCGCTCATCGAGCATGGCCGCAACATCACCGACGAGCAGATCCGGCGTTGCGCGGCGACCGGCGGGGTGGTGTGCGTGAGCGGTGTGTCGCGATTCCTTGGCCGTGCCTCGCCGACCGCCGAGGATGTCGCGCGGCATGCCGCCTATGTGGCAGAACGGGTCGGTATCGACCATGTCGGCATCGGACTCGACATCAGCTTTCGCCAGCCCGGCATCGACGAGACGCCACCCGGCCCCTACGATCCGGGCTACTGGTGGCCGGCATCAGCGGGCTACGCCCGTGGACTGTCGGTGACCAACTATCCGCCGGTGGCGGCGTGGCGAGAGCTCCCGCAGGTGCTGCGCGCGTTCGGCATGAGCGATCAGGACGCGGCCAAGGTGATGGGCGGCAACATGCAGCGCGTCGCGCGGCAGGTGTGGGGCGGGTAGGGTTCAGGGATGGGGTCGGTCTCGTACCGCTGGTACAGGGCGTGGACTCCAGCCTGGGCCGGTTTGGCGCGGTCACGGTCTGACTCGTGATCGGGATCGACAGGAGGCCGACCGCGGTAGAGCTCCAGGGCCAGCGCGGTCTTGCCGCACTGGTGCGGGCCGATCAGAGCCACCGTCGCCGAATCCGTCAGTTCATCCAGGGACCGATGCTGGATCAAGCGCGAATGCATCCTTGCATTTGTGGATTGAAAATCCGCGTGTCCGCAGTTCGATTCTGCCCCAGGCCACCATATTTAAAGCCCAACCCTCCTCGGTCGGGCTTTTTTATTTCTGGATTTCCCTGCGCTACGCGGGGAAGCTCGCCAAGTTGCGTGTGCCAGCACTTTTTACGTGCGCCAGAAATCAGCCCCAGTTCGATTCTCTGCCGCCTATCCTTCTCACAAGAAGGTAAGCAATTCGTCCCATGTGGCACACGCACATCCCCTTTAAAAGCAACAAGTTATGCGTGTGTCGCTTCCGCAGAGTTTGACTTGTGTCGTGGAGGAGCACTCTTAATTTGGGTGCTGCTGAGTGCATCAGCGAGTTGTTTTAGGTGACTTTTTGGGCGGTGGTCTGTCCAGCATGTCGCGGATCGTCAGTTGCAGGGTCTCGCCTTCCAGATGAGCGCGTATGAGGGCGACAAATCCGTCAACACTCAGGCGCACGCTGATCTCATGGGGGTGAACGGTGACCCGCTCGAGAACTTGTTTGACGATCCGGTTCTTGAAGTGCTGGAACAGCAACTCCCAGACCTCAGCAATGGTGGTGAGCGCCGAGGCAAATTTCTGCTCGTCGTACTCCGGATGCGCACGCATCCAATCGGGCAATTGCGCCAGCACGCCAGCGGGTGACTGCAACTGCTCATGGACATGCTGAATGACCATCTGCTCCACCGTAAAAGCATTGAGCCTGGGCAGGCCCGATATTCCACCGCCCAGCGCAATGTCTTTTTGCGGCACGTAGTAGCGGTACAAGCGGTTTCGCCGCAGGCTCGATGTCCACGGTGAGTAAGCGCGACCGTCTTCACCAAAGATCAGTCCCCGCAGCAAAAAGCCATCGTCATCAGCGGTACCCGTTGAGGGTGGGCGCTTGCGTGGACGGCGACGCTCGCTGAGCAGCGCCTGAGCCTGCTCCCACAACTCGTCGCTGATGATCGGCGCATGTGCTGCCGGTTGCCAGACGTCGTCGATCTCCAGTTGACCAATCAGCAAGCGGTTGTTCAAGAGCTTATAGACATAGGTCTTGTCGATCGGTTGCCCACCCCGTGCTTTGCCGGTGCGCGTGACCCACGCTTTGGTGGTCGCGCCCTGGGCGGTGAGTTCTTGCACCAAGGCCACCATCGAGCCCAAGGCCACGAACCGCTCAAAAATCTGCCGCACCTGCTTGGCCTCCATGGGCTCAACCACCAGCCGCTGGCCCTGGCGCACATAGTCCAGCGGCGGGACGCTTCCGACCCACAAGCCTTTGCGCCGCGTGGCTGCCATCTTGTCGCGCCTGCGCTCACTGATCAGATCGTGCTCAAACTCGGCAAAGCTCATCAAGGTATGGATGGCCAAGCGGCCCATCGAATCTTGACTGTTCAAGTGCTGGGTCACTGACACCAGGCCCACCTCGTGCTGATCAAAAAACGCCATCAGCTGCGTGAAGTCTTTCACGCTGCGGGAGAGCCGATCGAGCTTGTGCACGACCACCTTGGTCACCTTGCCCGCCTCGATGTCAGTCATCAAACGCTGCAGGCCTGGGCGCTGCAAGACAGTTCCGGAAATGTCCGTGTCGGCATAGTGGCGCTCCATGGCTTGCCACCCGAGGCCCCGCTGACTGGTGATGTACGCCAGGCACGCCTGCGTCTGGGCTTCGATGGAGCCAAACGACTGGCCAGGGTCGTCATTGCTGGACAGGCGCGCGTACACCGCACAGCGCATGGGTGGGTGCTGGTGCTGGTGCTGGGTAGTACCGGGGGCTGGCGCAGGCATGAGCGACATGCCCCAATGATCTCAGGCAATGGTGTGATCAGCTACCCGGGCCGAAGATGGGGGAAGGCAGACACTTGACGTGGTAAGGAAATATCCTTACCATAAACATCTATCCAGGAGAAAAGCCATGCCCGCCATTCATGAAGTTGCCACCATCACCTCCAAGGGCCAGATCACCTTGCCCAAGCCCATCCGCCAGGCCCTGGGCGTGGACTACGGCGGTAAGGTCGCGTTTGACCTGCGGGGCTCGCAGGTCATCGTCACGCGCGCTGATGAGGCGGCGCACGAAGACCCGGCCATTGGCTCGTTTTTGGCCTTGCTGGAAAAAGACATCCGCACCGGTCAGCACCTGTGCGCTTTGCCAGACAGCTTGGTGCAGGCCATGCTGGCCACACTGATCCAGCCGGTTGACCTGGACGCCGAGATCGAAGGCGATGTGGCGCTGTGATCCAGCGTCAAGGGTGGAATCTGCTCTTTCACGAATGTTTATCCGAGCAGCTGCAAAAACTGCACGCCGCCGCTGAGCGGGCGCAGCAGCAAGACCCGCAAGGCTTTGAGTCCAACGCCAACGTGCGGCTGTTTGCAGCCTTGTCGAAATTGATCTTTGATGCGGTGCCCAGCGACCCGAACCGCGAGGAGTACCGGCAAGGCAACACGATGGGGGCGGCGTTTCGGCATTGGCGGCGCGCCAAGATCGGGCGGCGCTTTAGATTGTTTTTTCGGTTCGACTCCAAGACCCGGATCATCATTTTTGCGTGGGCCAATGATGAAAACACCTTGCGCTCGTCGGGCAGCAAGAGCGATCCGTACAACGTGTTCCAGCGCATGCTCGAGCGGGGTCACCCGCCAGACGACTGGGCTGCGCTGGTGGCGGCGAGTCGGGCTGATTGGCGATAGCTGTCCCGATTTCTCCCCCGCCCCGTTGACCCTCTGATTTGCGCGGATTCAGGAGGGTTTGCTACGGAACTGTTCACATTCCGCTTTGCCACCACTATTCAGCGCCCAACCCTCCTCGGTTGGGCGTTTTCATGTGCGCCCAGCATGGGCGCACACCTGCGGGTGCAAGTCCCGCTGCGAGCTGGTCACAGTGAGCAAAGCGAAGCGCGACTGCGTGAGGGTGACCGAGCGTGGGAAGGAAGCGTGGAGCATAAATCGCGAGCCGATGAACAAGAACCGTATAGAAGGCGCTGCCAGGCAGGGCGAGCGGGCAGCAGTTGGGGATCGACATGATCGCCGCCTATTCGCCGGAGGCACGAGGGCGCTCGGAGCGCGCCTTTGGCACGCATCAGGGACGATTGCCGCAGGAGTTGGCGCTGGCGGGGATCAAGAGTATGGCCAGCGCCAACCAGTATCTGGCCAAGGTCTATCGGCTGGCATTCAATGCGGAGTTCGCCCAACCGGCGATGGAGCAAGGTTCAGCCTTTGTGCCCTGGATCGGAGGCAGCCTGGAGGACATCCTG
>SYIM01000334.1 GCA_005798775.1 Burkholderiales bacterium | reverse complement strand
CAGGATGTCCTCCAGGCTGCCTCCGATCCAGGGCACAAAGGCTGAACCTTGCTCCATCGCCGGTTGGGCGAACTCCGCATTGAATGCCAGCCGATAGACCTTGGCCAGATACTGGTTGGCGCTGGCCATACTCTTGATCCCGGCCAGCGCCAACTCCTGCGGCAATCGTCCCTGATGCGTGCCAAAGGCGCGCTCCGAGCGCCCTCGTGCCTCCGGCGAATAGGCGGCGATCATGTCGATCCCCAACTGCTTCATGGCGCGGCCAAACTGGGTGAGCGTCTCCCGGTCGACCTTGCCGCCCGTATCCGGGGTGAGCCAATAGTGGCTGCCCCGGTCGCTGTAGAACGAGCTGAACAGGCCTCGGGCCGCAATCACTTCCTGTACCCCCGCAAAGCTGCTGGCGGTGCCTTCTTCTTCAACGAAGAACATCGAGTAGTGCTCGCTGGTGGCATCATCCATGGTGACGATCAGGTCCCACTTGTGCCCGGCCACCCATTCGTGGGTGCTGCCATCTTGATGGATCATCATCCCCGGCAGGGCCGATCGCTCCCGGCGCTTGCGATGGGTACCGCGTTTCTCGGCCTTGGGCACCAGCTTGGCCTGTTGCAGTTGCTTCTTGACCCAGGTGTAGCTGCGCAAGCCCCCCGAACGACGGTACCAGCCGTGGAAGTGCTTGACGTTCCAACCGCCATGCCGGCTTCGATACTGCTCGGTCAGTGCCATCACTTCATCGACCGGCGCCCGCCGGTTCGAGACCTGGTCCAGCCGCCGGTCGATCAGGCCCTCCAGGCCATCGGCTTCATACCGCCCCAGATACCGCCGAAAGCTGCGCTCGCACATCCCCAGAATCTGCGCCGCAGCCGCCTGCGTCAGCCGCCCTGCGTTCCATCCCTCATACGCCTCTTCGAACCTCATCTTCCGTATCTCCTGTAGCACTCGCCTCGGCGTCATCTGGCACCCCCTTCAGGGCACTATGACAACCGGACCCATGTCGTGCTACAGAACCGGACAGATCACGAACTCGCAACATGTTTTCCCCTGCCCGCTAGCGGAGTCAGGGTAAACCGGCCTACACTCTCTCGAAAAATGCGTCCCCACGAAGGGGCGCATCTACAGGAGGAGGCATCCGTGGGCCAGTCTACCCACGAAATCGGAAGGCAAGCCGTTGCGCTCGAACGAGCGAGGCCGGAGCTGTGTTCGTTGGCGCCGGCGTTGCTCCTGCTCGCGCTTGCCGCGCCCATCCTTGCCTGGCCATGGTTGTCAGGCGCGATGGCGATCCCCTGGGATGCCAAGGCGCACTTTCTTCCGCAGATCCAGTTCCTCGCCCAGAGCCTGGCACGAGGTGACTCGCCGCTCTGGTCACCGTTCGTCTTCGGCGGCCACCCGCAGGTCGCCGATCCGCAGTCCTTGCTGTTTTCGCCCACCTATCTGTTGCTGGCCCTGATCGACAGCACACCCGAGGCCTGGATGGTCGATATGCTGCAGATGGCCATGATCGTATTCGGCGGAACCTGTCTGATGGTCTGGGTTCGCGACCAGCGATGGCACTGGAGCGCCGCTCTGATCGCGGCGCTCTGTTTCTGCTGGGGGGCATCCATGGCCTGGCGGATCCAGCATGTGGGCCAGGTGCTCAGCCTGGTCTGGCTGCCCGTTGCCATGCTGTGCCTGGAGCGAACGATCACGCGGCGCAGCTTCCTCTGGGCTCTGCTCGCAGGCGTTGTCCTCGCGCGAATTGCCCTGGGGCGCGACCAGGTGGCACTCCTCGCGCTTTATGTTCTGACCGCGTTCAGCCTGTGGCGGGTATGGGGCGCATCCCTGGAATCAACTGCCCTCAGCAGCCACGCCGGTTGGCGGCACCGGCTGGCCTGCCTGCTGCCGCTCGGCACCGCCGGGGGGATTGGAATCGCACTCAGCCTCGTGCCTGTCGTCCTTACAGCACTGATGGCGGAGGGCTCCAACCGGCCGGAAATCGGCTACCTCGACGCGGGCCGCGGATCGCTCCACCCGGCCCTGCTTCTCACCCTTCTCGTGCCCGACGTGTTTGGCGCAACCGGACGAGCAGCCGAATACTGGGGCCCCCCGAGTACAGCCTGGTCGGATACCGGGCTCTTTCTCGCGCAGAACATGGGCGGTCTCTATATCGGCGCGGCGCCAGCCTTGCTGCTGGTGTGCGCCGGCGTCCGCGGCTGGCTGTGGGCACGCGAAGTGCGCTTCTTTTCAGTGGCTGCAGGCGTGATGGTTCTCTACGCACTGGGTTGGTACACGCCCGCCTTCGAATTGATGCATTCGGCGCTACCCGGGGTGGATCTGTTCAGACGCCCGGCGGATGCATGCTTTCTGATTGGCGCACTGCTGGCCATTTTGGCGGGCTATGCGCTGCACCGTGTGGTCACCGAGCCGTATCCGGGACGGCCGCCGATCGTTGCCTGCGCGTGGCTTTTGGGCGGAACCGCTGCAGGGGCATCGATCAGCCTTGCAGTCCAGTTCGGACGCCTGCCGCAGGCGTTACCGGCGCTGGGCGAGAGCCTGTTGAGCCTGCTGCTCGCAGCGATCGTGCTCAGATGGGTGGCGCGCTCCGCGAGGCTTACGGGTATCAGCCTGGAGCGATCCGGTGCCCGCGCGGGTTCTCCCGCACGCCTCGGGCTCGCCGTCCTCGCTGCCCTTACTGTGATCGATCTAGCCCATCACAACGGACCGTCATCGGCGACCGCACAGCCTGCATCCATGTATGAGGTGCTGGCCCCGGACACCCGCAACGAAACCATCACTGCGCTCAAAGCGCGCGTGGTGGCAAACGACACCCGACGCGACCGGATCGAGCTCACCGGACTGGGCTTTCACTGGCCGAATGCAAGCCTCACCCATGGCCTGGAAAACATCCTCGGGTATAACCCGCTTCGGCTTGGCCACTACAGCGCAGCCACCGGTGCCGAGGATCACGTAGGCCTCCCAGACCAACGGCGCTTCTCGCCGCTCTTTCCGTCTTATCACTGTACGCTCGCCAACCTTCTGGGCCTGCGATTCATCGCTACAGGGGTGCCGATCGAATCCATCGATCCCGCCCTGCAGCCGGGCGATATGCGGCTAGTGGCCCGCACCCGAGAGGCCTGGATTTACGAAAACCCCAACGCCCTGCCCCGGGTGCTGTTTGCCACCAGTGCGCTTGGAGTGGATTTCGATGGACTGATTGCCAGTGGCCGATGGCCGCAACACGATCTGAAGACAACCGTCCTGCTGGAGTCCAACAGCCCAGGCCCCGACATGCCCAGGCGACCCGGCCAGGCGCGTATCACGCACTACGGCAATACTCGTATCGACGTCGAAGTCAACAGCCCCGACGGGGGCTGGCTAGTGCTCAACGACATCTGGCACCCATGGTGGTTCGCCTCGAGTCTGGGCGCTGACACGGAAGCGCCCATGCCGCTCCTGCGCGCCAATGTACTGTTCCGAGCGGTCGCGGTAGAACCCGGCAGACACCAGGTTCGCTTCGAATTCCGGCCCCTTGACGGTGCGCTCAACCAGATCGCGGTGGGCTTGCGCGAGCCCTGAGCAGGCTGCGCCCCGGTCGGGCGCCACACACCCGCCACAGGCACGCCCAGGCCGAAGGCCCCTGGACCCGCGCGGGCTGTGCCAGGCCGCCTGGTGCCGACGGCTACACTCCGAGGCGTTTTGTCCTTGCCACCCCACGCGTTTCTTCTCCCCCATGAGCACCGCAAGCGCATCTCCGGAGGAAAGTGCCGACTACCGGCTCGAGCCCCGTGTCGCCCGCGCGTTTGCGCGGTTTTCTGGGGGATTCTGGACCGATAACGAGGCGGCGCGCGCCTGGCTACTCACGCTCGGGCTGTTCGTGTTGCTGCTTCTGTCCACCGCAGCCACGATCGCAATGAATCACTGGAACCGCTGGTTCTTTGACAGCCTCGAATCACGTGACGTGCCCGCGCTCAGCCGCGCGGTCCTGATATTCGCCATCATCATTGTGTCAATGGCCTCGATCGGCGTGGGCATCGTGTTGACCCGGGAAACGCTGCAGGTTCGCTGGCGGGAATGGATCGTGGCACGCATGCTCGACCGGTGGCTATCGGCTCAGCGTTTTCACCGCCTGAGCGCAAGCGGACGCGAGCCACAAAACCCCGAATACCGGATCGCCGACGATACCCGGTGGGCCACCGAACCGCTGGTCGATCTGGGCATCGGCCTGGTACTCGCTGTGGTCAATGCAGCCGCCTTCATCGCGATCCTCTGGACCGTGGGTGGCAGCTACACCCTGCGCCTGGGATCCGAGCACGCGATCACGATTCCCGCATATCTGGTGGTCGTAGCGCTGGTCTATGGAATTCTCGCATCATGGCTGATGCTCAAGGTCGGCGCGGCACTTCCCGGCTGCGTGGCGCGCCGCAATGAAGCAGAGGGACATTTCCGCTTCGGCATGATGAGACTGCGAGACAACGCGGAGAGTGTCGCCCTGCTCGCGGGCGGACCCGGTGAGCGCCGGATTCTCGCGCGCAGCTACGATCGGGTAGTGGACTGCTGGCTTGCGATCGTCCGCCAGCACGGCCGCCTCACCTGGATCACCAACGCATCCGGCCCGATGATTCCCATCGTGCCACTGCTTTTCGCAGCGCCCAAATACATCAGCGGTGATCTGACGCTGGGTCAGGTCACGCAACTCGCGGCAGCCTTCGTACAGGTGCAGATTGCGATTTCATGGCTGGTCGATCACTACGGAAAAATCGCCGAGTGGTATGCCTCGGCACGCCGGGTCATGGAGATCGTTGAGGCCTGTGACGAGTTTCCGGCTAGCCCCGCCGCTGAACAGCAGGCCCAAGACGATGGCGCTGGCACAGCAAACACGCCGCCCGCGAACCTTATCGAGCCGCCGGTCTGGCGCATCGGTCCTCATACGATCCGTCGCGGAGAGTGGGTGCAACTCCATGGTGATTCCAGCGCTGGAAAATCCACGCTGGTTCGTCAACTCTGCGGTCTGGAGACCGGCACAGTCGGTCCCTCCGGAATGACGTCTGGCGTATCAGGACGTGGATCCATGGTCCTGCCACAGCGGGTGTATCTGCCCCCCGGTTCCTTACGCGAAGTGCTGGTGTATCCGGCAGCCGCTCTGTCCGCCACCGATCCGCGTTTGCGATCAGCGCTTGAGCAGACCGGGCTGGGCGCACTGATCAGCCGTCTGGAGGGCGCCGCGCGCTGGGATGCGCTCTTGTCGCTGGGCGAGCGTCAGCGGCTAGGCGTTGCGCGGGTGCTGATCACCGCGCCTGACACCCTCATCATTGATGACGCCCTATCGGCTTTGGACGAAATGGCACAACGCGCCCTGCTCCAGGCGATCCGGCGTGCCGTGCCATCGATCACTGTCCTGTATCTGTCGCGACATCCTGCCTGCACGGGCCATTTCGATCAGGCCCTGTTGCTCGCCCCGGGCGCGCCGCTCGCCGCCCGCTGACCCCTTTTAAACTCCGAGGACTGCACCGATGAGCAAACTCAACTTCTGGAACAGTACCTGGCCGCTGGATGAAGCGCAGTGCCCCTGCGACCTGCATTTTCTTGACTATCTCCAGTCGCGCAATGCGCAGTCGAGCACGATCTTTCACTTCGGCACCGGCAATCACCACATCGTCGGCCTGCGGCTTGCTCAATCCGACAGCAACTGCGCGGTCCTGGGCATCACCGCCTCACCCCAGGAGTACGAGGACTATGTCCGCCTTCTGATCGACAACCCGCAACTGGGCCGTAGCTACAAGGCCTGGTTTGGCGACATCTATCAGTTGGATGCACGACTGCTGCCGATGTTTGACTACATCACCCTATTTCACGTCGGTGAATTCAGGACGGCTGAAAACGATCGCTATGGCGCGCTCACCGATCTGGAGATGACCCTGCTCCTGGCCGATCAGGTCAAGCCCGGGGGCGAAATCCTCTTTTACACCGGCTCGTATGCCTATGACATCGCCGAGCGTGTTGAGGCGGAACTTCTGCGCCAGCGACCGTTCGAGCGACGCGGCACCTTCAAATCGCTACAGATCCTCGGCCGTTCTGACTTTTAAGTCATCGGCCCCGCCCGACCACATTCGTTTCTCAACCCATGACTGATCCATCCCCCTCTGAGGCGCCCGCCGGAGCGCCTTCTGTGGTGCCCGCTGAGCGCCCTGCGGCAAGGCACCCGACAGCCACGCTGAGGCGAGCACTCAAACTGCTGCTCGCGGAGCGTCGTCAGGCGGCGCTGATTGTCCTGTCCGGGCTCATGCTCGCTGCGGTACCCGTGATCGAACAGGTATTGCTCGCGCGGGTTGTGGATGCACTTGCCGCGCGCACACTGGCCTATGGTGTGATTGCAGTGTGGGCCGGGGTGGGACTCGCGGGCATTCTCGCCGGCGTGATTGTGGCGGTGATGGCGGACAGGCTCGCCCATCGCCGCAGGCTGGCCGCACTCGCGGCAGCGTACGAGCGCGCACTCGCACTTCCCTCGGGCTATCACGCCGAACACGGCTCGGGAGCGGTCGTTCGCTCGATCCTTGCCGGAACCGACGCCCTGTTCTGGAACGGTCTTTCGCTTCTGCGCGAACAGTTTGTCGCGTTGGCAGGGCTCATGGTGATGATCCCGGTTGCCTGGCACATGAACGCAATGATGGCATCACTCCTGGTCGCACTCGGTGCGGTCTATGTGCTTGCGAATCTGTTTATCGCCCGTCGTACCCACGGCGGGCAGGCCGATGTGGAGCGACACCACGGCGAGGTCTATGGTCGGGTGGGCGATGTCATCGGCAATGTCACGGTGGTCCAGAGTTATGGCCGCTTCGGCGCGGAAATGCAGGCGATGCGGGCCATCATGTCTCGCCTGCTTGCAGCCCAGTACCCTGTGCTCACCTGGTGGGGACTTCTCACTGTGCTCACTCGAACCGCAGCCACCATGACAGTGGTGATCCTGTATGCGGTCGGTTCAGTGCTGGTCGCCCGCGAACAGATCACGGTGGGAGAGATCGTTGCATTCGTGGGCTTTGCGGGCCTTCTGATCGGGAAGCTCGATTCGCTTTCCGGATTTGCCGTACGGATGGCACAAAGCATCCCGACGCTTGCCAGCCTCTTCGACCTGCTCGATGCGCGAGAGGCCGTAACCGAGGCGTCCGATGCGAAACCACTCCCCCCAGCGGCGGGCGAGGTGCGCTTTGAGCAGGTAAGCTTCCGTTTTCCCGGTTCAGCCCAGGGCGTATTCGACCTTGACTTCAATATTCCGGCCGGTGCCACCTTCGCACTGGTAGGTGCAACTGGAGCAGGAAAAAGCACCACGCTGTCGCTGCTGCAACGGCTGCGCGCGCCCGACCATGGCCGCATTCTGGTGGACGGGATCGACATCGCCACGGTCACGCTCGCATCGCTTCGCGAGCAGATTGCGGTCGTGTTCCAGGACGCCGGGCTCTTCAATCGGTCGATCGCTGAAAATATCGCCATTGGTCGACCCGACGCCAGTGCGGAAGACATCGAACGTGCCGCCCGACTCGCCGAGGCGCACGAGTTCATCATCGGCAAACCCGGTGGCTATGACTTCGTGATCGGCGAGCGCGGCGCGTCGCTTTCGGGCGGCGAACGCCAGCGGCTCGCCATTGCCCGGGCGATCCTGCGTGATGCCCCGCTGCTGCTGCTTGACGAGGCGACCAGCGCACTCGATGTTCAGACCGAAGCGCGAATTCGCGATGCGCTGGAAGCCGTGCGGCGCGGGCGCACTACGCTGGTCATTGCGCACCGTCTGTCCACCGTGGCCGATGCCGATCGCATCCTCGTGGTGGAGCAGGGGCGAGTCATCGAATCAGGACGTTTCGGCGAGCTGGTGCAGCTCGGCGGAGTGTTTGCAAAGATGGTGGAACAGGGCGGCTTTACCGAGCCGAGCGCGGCCTAATCGGTATCGTCCTCCGCCAGCCGACGTTCGCGTTCAATGTCCGCCTCGCTCGCCTCGGCCACCGAAATCACCCGCAGCTCGAAACGAAGCGCCAATCCGGCAAGCGGATGATTGCCGTCCAGCACCACGGTGTCCTCGGTGAACTCGGTGGCAATATACACATGGCCGTCGTGGTCGAGTTCAGGCATGCCTGGCACATTCTGAAACCCCATGCCTTCTTCCAGATCGTCAGGAAAGCCTGCGCGCGGCGCCAGATGCACGAGCGACGCATCATAGTCGCCAAACGCATCCTCAGGTTCGAGCTGCAGCGTTGCCGCGTGGCCCGCCGTGTGGCCTTCCAACGCCTGTTCGATCCCGGCTAGAACCGCTCCATATCCGCCATGAAGATAGGTAAGCTCGCGTTCGCCCGGCTCGATCGGCTCGCCCTGCGCGTCTCTGATGTGGTAGCGCAGGGTGACCCAGCGTCCCGCGGCAATCAATAACGACATCAACGTCTCCCGGGTGATCCATGCATCCACAGTCCAAGCCCAGCCCGACCGGGCTACCCACCACCCGAACTGCGCGCCGTCAGGGCAGCCGGGCCGCCCGAGCCGATGCCACGCTCCTGGGCGGGCTGAGTGTAGACGAGTTCCTGCGCATTCACTGGCAGCGCGAGCCGCTTCTGGTCAGGGCCGCTCTGCCTGACATCAAACCGCCCCTCGATACGCAGGCGCTCATTGAACTCGCTCAGGATGACTCGGTGCAGTCGCGACTGGTCACCTCATTTAGCGGCCGCTGGCAGCTCGCGCATGGGCCTTTCGAACCGGATCAAGTCCCATCGCTCAGGCAAAGTCGCTGGACCCTGCTGGTGCAAGCCGTCAATCTGCACGATGACTGCACAAACAAACTGATGTCGAGGTTCCGATTCATCCCCGATGCCCGGCTCGACGATCTGATGATCAGCCTCGCGGCGAATCAGGGCGGGGTTGGTCCCCACCTAGACTCCTACGATGTCTTCCTCGTCCAGCTCTGGGGCAAGCGCCGCTGGCGGATCGCCCCGCCGGGTAACGACCGACTGAAGCCGGGGCTGCCGCTCAAGATTCTTGCTCAGTTCGAGCCCACTCAGGAGTGGCTGCTCGAACCGGGAGACATGCTCTACCTGCCACCCGGCTGGGCCCACGACGGCATTGCGGAAGGTCCGTGCATGACCGGCTCGGTAGGCTTCAGGGCGCCATCACGACACGAATTTCTACGCGAATTCCTCGCTGACGCCGCAGAGTCACCAGGCGGGCCTGACCCCCGCTTCGGCGATCGCGGACGCTCGCGCACCGCCCGCGCGGCGGAGGTTCCTGTTGGCCTGCACCGGCAGATGCGGCGCTGGGCACTTGACTGGCGACCCACTGAAAAGTCGGTGAATGATTTCATCGGGCGCTTCCTGACCGAGCCCGCGGCAAACGTTTTTTTTGATGCCCCGCCGCGACTCAACGAAGCGCGCTTTTTCGAGGCGAGCCGCCGCGCGGGCTTTCAGCTGGACCGGCGCACGCGCCTTCTCTATCGCGCCTCGCGCTTCCACATCAACGGCGAGTCGGTTGCAGCACCCAGGTTGCGCCCGGCGCGAAAGCTGCTCCAGACGCTCGCCGACCTGCGCGAGCTCACCGCCCACGAGGCTGGCCAGGCGATCGCCAACTCCGAACTCACCCAACTGCTCGGCGACTGGGCGCGGGCGGGATGGTTGCATCCCGCCAATTCTCGGATGCCACCCTGACCCCCCTTTTCGCAGAAGCCACCCCGGCGCCACGCGCAAACTCTCCCGAAGCGGCTGCCACAGAACCAGAGGATCAGATCTCGATCCAGTGAAAACCGGTCTCCTGATCCGCCACACCTACCGATCCGGGATCAGTTTGAAGCGCCGCGGCGAGCGCCTGCTGCGCCAGCGCGGGAGAGTTGTTCTGTGCGCTCAGGTGTGCGGCAACCACCAGGCGAAGGCGGCGGTTGTCGAGCGATGCCAGCAGATCGGCCGCAGCGTCGTTGGCCAGGTGTCCCCACGGACCCGAGATTCGGCGCTTCAGGCCTTCGGGATACACGGTATTGGCTGCCAGCAGCCCGCTGTCGTGATTGCATTCGAGTACCAGCGCATCCATGCCTGAGTAAGCACGCCTTACGTGCGCAGATCCGTGACCGAGATCGGTGAGTACCCCCAACCGAACACGACCATCGTCGATCACATATTGCACGGGCTCCCTGGCATCGTGGGGTACCGACACCGGCATGATGCGCAGGCCCCCCACTTCAAAGACCTGATCCGGCGTGACCGCACGGAACAGCTCTGGCAGCGCATCCGTGTCTGCTGGCATCGACTCACCGGCACTTGCCGAAAGCGTCCCATGGGTGAGCCACGCGGGAATCCGGTGCGCGCGCGACAGACGGAACACCCCGCCCATATGATCGCTGTGCTCGTGGGTGACCAGAACCGCATCGAGCTGCTCGGGTTCGACCCCGGCCGCGCGCAGTTTTCGCCGGGACTCCCGCAGACTGAAACCGCAGTCGATCAGAATCCTGGTGAGGCGCGAGCCGTCCTGGCTCTCGATTAGGAGGGCGTTACCGTCGCTGCCACTACCAAGGCTTGTGAACCTCATGCCGGAGAACCTGGGCGGGCGGGCACAACCTCCAACCGACCCAAGCGGATCACGCTCGGACTACAGCAGCATCTGCTGCAACAGCAGGTCGAGAATACGGTTGACGGTGGCGCGGTCAGCGTCCGGGGTGGCCTTGCCGTCTTTGTCCTGAATGGTGAGCCGGACACCGGTGCCCGCCGACTCGAGGCTGAGGCGGTACTGCTGACTCAGTTCGGGCTTACCCGCGCGGGTAAACAGGCGGCCGAAAAAGCCTGGTCGATCTGCGGCTGCCGCGCGCGCCTGCTCGTCGGCATCGATGTAGCGAACAAAATAGGCGCCACGCGAGCGGTCACGGTCCTCCACGGTGAACCCACCCCGGTCAAGCGCAAGCCCCACCCGACGCCATGCCCGGTCGAAGGGATCATCAAGGTCGATACCTCGCCCGGCACCCTCGCCTGAAATGCGCACATCGCGTATTTCCTGAGCGGACGGCTTGCCGGCAGCAACCCCTTGCTGCGCCCGTTGACCTCCCGAGATCTTGAGCATCAGGCGATTCAACATTTCGACTTCAAGATCGGGCTCGGGTGCGCGCCGCTGCCAGATGAACGAGTCGCGCGAGGCAGAGGTAGCCACCTCTTCCATGCCTCGATGTGAGACGTAAATTTCCGATCGGCCATCAGGCAGGCGCTCGATGCGGGTGCGGAACTTGTCGAGCGTACCCGAGGAATAAATGCCATCGACCACTTTACCCAGCGTGCGGCGAATGAGGTCGAGCGGCACCCGCGCCCGGTTCTCGAGCCAGTTGGTTTCGATGGTGCCGGTTTCCGCGCTGTTGGTCTCAAGTGTGAAACCGGTTTCGGTCCAGAAATCGCGTACCGTCAACCAAAGTTTCTCGGGCGGCGTGTCAACCACAAGCCAGCGCTGGAGCCCCGCACGTTCGATTCGCACGCCAGGGGAGGATGGCAACACACCGGTTGCCCCGGTCCGGGCCGCTGACTGGGCGCGATCGCGCTCGAAAGAAGATAGGGTGCGCTCAGCGCCGCGCGCCGCTGGAAGGGCGAACCGCTCATCGCCGCGCGGCGACACCAGATCTGGTGGCACCTCTAGCGAGGTACGAGGCGCGCTTGAGGCCGACTTGTAGTCGATCTTGCCCCGCTCTTCGAGGAAGTTGTTGATACCGCAACCACCGAGCAGTGCGGCGACGGCCACCACACCCAACCCGCCCAGGACCCGCGAAAGTCGCCGCTGCATGTCAGACCCCTGCCGCGCGCATGGCTGCGCGCACAACATCATGAAAGCCAGCCGACAGCGGAGTAAGCGGCATGCGAACCGCCGGCCCGATCAGCCCATGCTCAGCCATCGCCCACTTGACTGGGATGGGATTGGCTTCAACGAACAGTTTGAGATGAAGCGGCAGCAGCTGTCGGTTGATGGCAAGCGCCTCATTCCAGCGCCCTGCGAGCGCTGCCGCACACATCTTCGCCATGGCGCCTGGGGCGATGTTGGCGGTGACCGAGATGACGCCATGCGAGCCCATTGCCATGAGCGCGAGCGCGGAGTCATCGTTACCACTGTAGACACCAAAGCCGGCAGGCAGCCGGGCAAGCAGATCGGAGCCGCGGGGGATATCCCCAGTGGCGTCTTTGAGCCCGATCACGCCGGGTGTCTGGGCAAGCTTCAGCACGCTTTCGTTCGACAGGTCAGCGACGGTACGACCTGGCACGTTGTACAGGATGACGGGCAGTCCGACACGCTCAGCGACCGCCGTAAAGTGCCTGACCATGCCTTCCTGGGTGGGTTTGTTGTAGTAGGGCACCACCTGCAGGGATGCCGCCGCACCAGCCTTCTTCGCATACTCGGTGAGTTCGATGGCCTCGCGCGTTGAATTACCGCCCGTGCCAGCGATGATGGGAAGGCGTCCCGCGGCATGCTCGACCGCAACCCGGACCAGGGTGCAGTGCTCATCGTGATCGACCGTCGGTGATTCACCAGTGGTGCCGACCGCTACGATGGCGGCAGTTTTCTGTTCGATATGCCAGTCAATCAAGCGACGGTAGCCATTGAGGTCGAGACTACCGTCCTCGTGCATCGGCGTGACGATCGCGACAATGCTGCCCTGAATCATGGTTTAACGGTTCCGGAGAAAGAAGCGATCATTCTATCGCGAAGCTCTCCAGGTTCGCCGAGGGCCCCACCGCGAGAATCCGCTGAACCCGAGCGAGCCGAGCCCCCCGGATCACTCCGTCCTCAAAGGCAACCACAGCCAGCCCAGCGTCGGCGCACCGCGCTGGAAGTTCGCTAGGTTCGAGCAGGAAATCAGGATTACTCGGCTTCCCGTAGCGCTCATTGCCGCGCGCGAAGGTTTCATAAATCAGAAGACCGCCCGGTTCAAGGAGTTCGCAAATTTCTGAAAATCTTGGCCTGAACAGGTAGTTGGTGACGATCACGCCATCAAAGCTCGCCGCTTCAAAGGGCAGCGGGTCTGCTTCCAGATCGGCCTCTAAGCAACGAACCGTGCCACCGATTGCGCGCAACGCCACGGCATCGCGGTCAACCGCGGTGACCACCATGCCAAGCGCCTCAGCCGCGCACGCGTGGCGCCCCTGCCCGGCGGCAAGATCGAGAACGCGGCTGCCTGGAGCCAGCCAGCCGAGCCCGCGCATCACCCACGCGGAGGGCGCGGAGGCACCGTGCGCGGGCATGCAGCGGGCCACCGGGCTGTCCGCCCGGGCCTCAGTCATGGCTAAGGCCCATCACCTCGCGGACATCGCGCATGGTTTCCTGCGCGAGTTTTCGGGCTCGATCGCAGCCATCGGCAATGATATTGCGCAGCAGGCTCGGGTCATCAACATAGGGTTGTGCGCGCTCGAGAAAGCTCTGCTGCTCCGTCAGCACGGCGTCGACCACCGGCTGTTTGCACTCCAGGCATCCGATGCCTGCGGTTGTGCAACCCGCGCGCACCCAGTCGCGGGTTTCGTCATCGGAATAGGCGACGTGCAGCTGCCACACCGGACAACGACCAGGATCACCCGGATCGATTCGCCGCACGCGCGCCGGGTCGGTGGGCATCGTACGGATCTTGCGTGTGACCGACTCAGGGTCTTCTCGCATACCGATCGAATTGCCGTAGCTTTTGGACATTTTCTGTCCATCGAAGCCGGGCATCCGCGAGGCCTCGGTAAGCAACGCCTGCGGCTCGGCCAAAATGATCTTACGGCTTCCCTCGAGCCAGCCAAAGAGCCGCTCACGGTCGCCCAGGCTGAGGTTGGGCGATTGGTCGAGCAACTCGTGAGCCTGCTGCAAGGCTTCGTCATCGCCCTGCTCCTGAAAGCGGGCACGCAGCTGCTGATACATCCGCGCACGCTTGCTGCCCAGCCGCTTGACCGCCTCGCGCGCCTTGTCCTCAAAACCGGGTTCGCGGCCGAAAAGATGGTTGAAGCGCCGAGCAATCTCGCGCGTGAGCTCAATGTGGGGAACCTGGTCTTCACCGACCGGAACGAATGCGGCTCGATACATGAGGATGTCGGCAGCCTGAAGCAGCGGATAACCCAGAAAACCATAGGTGGCCAGATCGCGATCGGCAAGCTTTTCCTGTTGGTCCTTGTAGGTCGGCACGCGTTCGAGCCAGCCAAGCGGCGTGCTCATCGAAAGCAGCAAATGGAGTTCGGCGTGCTCAGGTACGCGGGATTGGATGAACAGTGTGGACTGCTGCGGGTCGATACCGGCCGCGAGCCAGTCGATCACCATCTCCCAGATATTGTTTCCGATGACTTCGGGCGAGTCGTAATGCGTGGTGAGAGCGTGCCAGTCAGCCACAAAAAACAGGCAGGGGTACTCGGATTGCAAGCGCACCCAATTCTTGAGCGCGCCGTGGTAATGCCCGAGATGCAGCGCCCCGGTGGGGCGCATGCCGGAGACGACACGTTCTGGAAACATGATCAGCCCGAAAAGTTGAATAACCAGGAAATCAGGTCAACGCCCAACCCGATCGTGGGCGTGATGATCGCACCCAGCAGGCCGGTGGCAAGTAGCGCCAGCACAATCAGAAGCCCAAAGCGCTCGAGCCGATACCAGACGATGGCCGCCCGAAGCGGAAGAAGGCTTGCAACGATGCGGCCGCCATCAAGCGGGGGGACCGGCAGCAGATTCAGGACCGCGAGCCCCAGATTGCAAAGAATGCCCGCCCGCGCCACCAGCGCCAGGAACTCAACATTCACCTCCCCCAGCACCAGCAATTTGAGCAGGATCGCCCAGCCCAGCGCCATCAGCAGGTTGGCCCCCGGCCCCGCCGCGGCGACCAGCCCCAGGTCGCGGCGCGGCGACCGGAACGCTGAGGCGTCAACCGGAACCGGCTTGGCCCAGCCGAACAGAAGACCGCCCGCGCCAAGCGCCTTGCCCACGAGGAGGATGAGCGCGGGCACCAGCAGGGTGCCAATGGGATCGATGTGACGCAGTGGATTAACGGACACCCTGCCCTGCAGACGCGCGGTGGGATCGCCCAACCGCGCCGCGAGCCAGGCATGCGCGGCCTCGTGCAGCGTGATGGCGAGAATGACCGGGATTGCATACACCGCAATGAGTTGCGGCAGACTGAGGTTCATGGCTTGAGTTTATCAGTGGCGAGCGCCCGGCGCGTCAGCGCCCCTTGCCCAGCATCGTGTCCACCGGTCCGCAGCCAATCCGTACCACCAGCGGCTGATCTCCGGTCAGGTCGATCACGGTGGTTGGCTCGAGCCCCGAGCGTCCGCCGTCCAGCACCAGGTCCACCCGCCCGGACAGACACGCCTCAATGTCATCGGTCTCTGACAGCGGCGTGTCGTCGCCCGGTAGCTGCAGCGTGGTGCCCAGGAGCGGCTCGCCAACCGTCTCAAGCAGTGCCCTGAGAAGCGGCGCCTGCGGCACCCTGGCGCCCAGGGTTCGACGAGAGAGATGGAGCAGTCGCTTCGGCACTTCCCGGGTGGCTGGCAGCACGAAGGTGTACGGGCCGGGTGTCCATTCCTTCAGGAAGCGGAATTGCCGGGTGTCAATCGCAGCATAGACCGACAGCTGGGCTAGATCGAGACAGAGCAGCGTCATGAGATGGTGGGCATCGAGTGCGCGGATCCGTCTGACACGATCAAGCGCCCCGCGGTCGCCGATCTGCCAAACCATGGCGTGACAGGCATCCGTGGGCGTGGCCACGATACCGCCCTCACGCAGACAGTCCGCCGCCTGCCGCAGGAGCCACGGTTGCGGATTGTCGGGATGAATCGAAAGAATTCGGGTCATGGATCGCGAAACGCTCGTGCAGCCTGCGATCCTGACCGCAGGCGCTGGCCCCGCACCCGACCTGGGTCAGGCGGCCTGCCGGTTTAGGAACTCGGGCCAGTTGCGCCACACGGGCGTCACGGAATCCGGAAGCAGGGGCAGGCGGCCCAACTCGGTATGCCGTTCGCCCGGCGAGTGGAAGTCGGCGCCACGGGAGGCTGAGAGGCCTGACTCCAGCGCCACAGTGGCAAAACGGCGGAACTGCTCGCGGGTATGGCTGCCGCAGACCACCTCGATTGCTTCACCGCCAGCGGCTTTGAATTCCGACACCAGCGCCCAAAGTGCCGTGTCGTTGAAACGATAGCGACCGGGGTGCGCAAGCACTGCGACACCGCCCGCCCCGCAAATCCACTCCACTGCCTCGGACAACCGCGCCCAGCGGTGCTCGACATAACCGGGCTTACCCTCGACCAGATATTTTCTGAACACGTCGCCCACGTCGTCGCAGATGCCGCGCTCAACGATGTATCGCGCGAAATGCGTGCGCGAGATGAGTGCAGGGTTACCCACGTGGCGAAGCGCGCCTTCCCAGGCATCGGGCACGCCAGCGATTTCCAGTTGGCGGGCGATCTCGCGTGCGCGCGAATCACGCCCCGACCGAGTTCGTGCAAGCCCGGCAAAGAGCGTGGCATCGGTCCAGTCGATCCGAAGACCCACCACATGCACGGTTTCGCCGCCCCAGGACACCGAAATCTCAACGCCGCCCACGTACTCGAGGCCGCGCGCCCGCGCCGCATCCGCCGCCGCCTGCTGACCACAAATTTCATCGTGGTCGGTGAGCGAAAAGAGCTCCACCCCATTGCCGGCCGCGCGTTCGACCAGCTCCGATGGCGCCAGGACGCCGTCGGACATATTGGAGTGGCAGTGCAGATCGGCATTGCAGCGCCAGGGATCGGGGCTAAAACTCATTTGAGCAGGAATGTCCGGATAAGGGCCGCGACGGCAGCCGGCTGATCGTGGTGCATCATGTGGCCGGCTCCTGTCACGGTTACCCGCTCGAGCAATCGGATCATGCCCAGTCTGCGCTCGTAGGCGGGCTTGAGGGTAAAGCTCATGCCGCGCGAAGGGAATTCGGACGTCACCCAGAGCACCGAGGCCTCCACCTGCCGCCAGCAGGCCAGCGCCTCGCTCAGACGGTAGAGCACCGGATTGGGCAATTTGTGTGCTGGATCGCCGAGTACCTCGAACCCGCCCTCGGCAAGCGGCTGCGACCAGCTTCCAGCAATGAACAAGGCCTTGTCGAGCGTGAGCCGGGGATTGTCGGTGCACAGCCGCTGCGCCAGGGCCTCGCGCGTGGGATAGGTACGCAGCCTGCGCCCGTCCCGAACCTGATTGAGCCAGGTGGCATAACGCCCGGGCGCTTCGCGCGGGCGCGCGGCCCGCATACCTGGGCCCTCCAAATTGATGAGCCGACGAATACGAGCGGGTCGTACGCCCGCATAGATCATTGCCACATTGCCACCCATGCTGTGCGCCACCAGGTCAACCGGGCGGCTGTCGGGCGCAAGCTGCTCCAGCAACTGATCCAGGTCGGCAAGATAGTCGGGAAACCAGTAGCAGTCGGCTGCTGGTCGCTCCGACAGCCCGAAGCCTCGCCAGTCGGGCGCATGGATCGCCCAGCCCGGCCCCATCTGATCCACCATGAACTGGAACGACACCGATGAATCCATCCAGCCATGGAGCAGTACCAGGTGCTGCCGGATGGGTCCGCCGGTGTGCCAGTGGCGGACATGGTGACGAAGCCCCCGCAATGTAAAGAACAGCGACTGCGAGGCCACCACCGGCCGGTAGGCTTCAGGGAGCTGAAATACCACATCAGTATTCATCAAGGGCTTGATTATAGGCACCTTGATCCCGATCCGCGCTTGTCGGCACCCGACGGGGCGGCATCGATATGGGCATCGCTTAGAATGCGCCCTTTCCAAGGAGTCCCTTGATGGCAGTCTACCGGTTGGGCGAGCACGCGCCGCAGATTCATCCCGATGCCTGGGTGGCTGACTCCGCTGACGTGATCGGCCGGGTTGAGATCGCCGCGCTTGCAAGCGTCTGGTTCAACGTCACCATTCGTGGCGACAACGATCTGATCCGGATCGGTCACGGCTCCAACGTACAGGACAACTCTGTCCTTCACACCGACACCGGGCTGCTGCTCGACATTGCCGACAACGTTACCGTCGGTCATCAGGTCATGCTGCATGGCTGCACCATCGGTAGCGGTTCGCTTATCGGCATTCAGGCTGTGGTGCTGAATGGCGCAAAAATCGGGCGCGATTGCCTTATCGGCGCAGGCGCCCTGGTTACCGAGGGCAAGGAGATCCCCGATCGCAGCATGGTCCTGGGATCACCCGGCAAGATCGTCCGCACGCTCACCGATGAAGATCTCGAACGGTTACGCTACGGAGCGCAGGTCTATATGGAGCGGGCTCGCCTGTTCCGGGCGGGCCTAACCCGGGTCGGCTGAAGCAGCCCCGTGAACCACGACCTCGTCCGGCGCTTTCTGCTCGACGGCACCGCGGTGCGGGGCGAAATCGTTTCGCTTGACGACTGCTGGCGCCAGATTGCGAGCCGACACGACCTGCCGCCCGTCGCCCTCAGCACGCTTGGCGAATTATCGGCCGCGGCGGTGCTGCTGTCGGCCACGCTCAAGTTTGATGGCTCGCTCATCATGCAGATTCACGGTGACGGCCCCATCGCACTCATGGTGGTCGAATGCCGCTCCGACGGCCGATTGCGCGCGACGGTGAAAGAACGCGAAGGTACGTCTATTCCGGCTGATGCTCAGTTGGGCGAGCTGGTCAACCGTCAGGGGCGTGGCCGCTTTGCGGTGACGCTCGATCCCCGGGTCCGCAACGAAAACCGTCAGCCCTGGCAAGGTATCGTGCCGTTCGAAGGCGACAGCGTGGCCGAAGTGCTTGAACACTACATGCAGCGTTCGGAGCAACTGCCCACCCGGCTTTGGCTAGCCGCCGGCCCAGAACGCGCAAGCGGCCTGTTGCTGCAGCAGCTGCCCACAGAGGGCGGCCGCGATATTCCGGCCGACCCCGATGCTTGGAATCGGATGGAGACGCTTGCTAACACGCTGGAGCGCTCCGAACTGCTCCAACATCCCCCGGCCGAACTGCTGAAACGCCTTTTCTGGGACGAGCCGCTGCGAGGCTTTGACGCCCGACCGGTTCACTTCGGCTGCGGTTGCTCGCGCGCGAAGGTGGCAGGCATGCTGAAGATGCTGGGCACGGCTGAGGTCGAGGACATTTTGTCAGAGCGCGATCCGGTCGAGGTACGCTGCGATTTCTGCAATCAGGCCTATCAGTTTGATCCGGTGGACTGCGCCGCATTGTTCCGCGACACGGTTACGGGTGATCATCCGGCCAGCCGTCATTGAGGCCCGCGCGGCGAGACAGACCGCGTCTCAGCGCCGCCGCACCAAACTGCGGTCGTGCCTCAGGGCCTTCGGGAAAACGATGCAGTCCGAACCTCGGCTTCAAATGCAGGGGAAGCACTCTCGCCACGCGAGCGTTCGCTGATCTGAACAAAAATTTCGCCCTTCTTCAGCATGCCGAGCTCGGCCCGGGCGATTTCCTCGACCGCATCACTACCGGTTCTGAGGTCGCGCACCTGCGCCTCCAGCGCTGCATTGCGCATGCGACGTTGATCGTTCACAACCCGCTGAGCCTGCAGCTCGGTCTCGATTTCCCAGGCACGAAACCACCCTCCCTTGCCAAGCCAGAGCGGGTACTGGATCAGCACCAGAAGCGAAAGCAGAAGGGAAGCGAGTGCGCGCACACCTGGAACCTTACACCAGCTAGCGGCGTTTGCGGTGAAGATTGTAGAAAGCGGACTGCCCGGGATAGTGGGCGGTCTCACCCAGATCTTCCTCGATTCGCAGCAACTGGTTGTACTTGGCCATCCGATCGGTGCGGCTCATGGATCCGGTCTTGATTTGCAGCGCATTGGTGGCCACTGCGATGTCAGCGATGGTGGTGTCCTCTGTTTCCCCTGAGCGGTGCGACACCACAGCGGTGTAGTTGTTGCGCTTGGCAAGTTCGATGGCTGCGAAGGTTTCGGTCAGCGTTCCGATCTGGTTGATCTTGAT
>SYIM01000333.1 GCA_005798775.1 Burkholderiales bacterium | reverse complement strand
CACAGCCAGCGCCAGGCCGCCGAGCGTCATCAGATTTAGCGTTTCACCGACGGCGGCAAGCCCCAGGATGGCGCCCATGATGGACAGGGGAATGGACGTAGCGATGATGAGGGTGGGACGCCAGCTTCCCAGAAATAGCAAGATCATCAGGCCGGTGAGAGCCGCGGCAATGACGCCTTCCACGGCCACTCCCGTGACTGCAGCTCGAACGAAGATGGACTGATCATTGATAGGCGTAACGGATAGCTGGTCAGGAAGCGCGGCGCGCATCTGCGCGAGCTTGTCTCGCACGCCCGACACAATGGAGAGCGTTGAGGCTCCGCCGTTTTTCAGCACCGACAGCAGAACCGAGCGGCTACCTTCAACCGACACGATGCTGGTCTGCGGGGCATTGCCATCGTGCACGTTGGCCACATCACGCACATAGATGGTAGAGCCGCCGGTTGAGCGAATAGGCAAGTCGTTCAGCTCGGCAATCTGCGTCACGATGTTATTCAGCCGCATTGAATACTCGAACTCACCGATCTTTTGCGAGCCCACCGGGATTGCAATGTTCTGCGCCGCCAGCGTGTTGGCCACATCCTGGGCCGACAGCCCTCGCGCCTGAAGCGCAAGCGGATCGATATCGATCTGAACGATGCGCTGCTCGCCGCCGTAGGGCCAGGGAATCGCTACGCCCGGCACGGTGACCAGCTGCGGGCGAACCATATTGACGCCGGCATCGAACAGTTGCTGCTCGCTCATGCCCTGACCCGCTAGCGCGAGTTGCAGTACCGGAACGGTTGCAGCGTTGTAGTTGAGGATGAGGGGCGGTGTGGTGTTGGGTGGCATCTGCCTGACCGACACCTGGGCGGCGGCTGTCACCTGTGCGTTGGCGATCGAGATGTTCACGCCCGGCTGGAAGAAAATCTTGATGATGCAGATGCCGGTGTAGGAATTGGCCTCGATATGCTCGATGTCGTTCACCGTGGTGGTGAGGCCCCGCTGAAACAGCGTGCAGATCCGACCCGACATTTGGTCGGGGGGAAGTCCGGTGTAGCTGAATGCCACTGCGATGACAGGAATGCGGATCGCCGGAAAGATGTCGGTCGGCATCCGGGTCGCGGCGAGCGGACCCAGGATTAGAAGCAACAGCGCCATCACCACGAAGGTGTAGGGCTTGTCTAGCGCGGTACGAACGATGGATACGAGCATGGGGGGACGCCGGGTCTGGTGCGGGAACCCTGGGCGTAAACGTCACGACCAGTTGGATAACCCGCCAGTGTGCCGGATATATTCGATGTTTCTCAAGCAAAGGGTCTGTGGGCGAAACCGCCAGGCGTATCTACCGATGCCCGTGGTGCGCTCGGTCAAAACGGTCACAGCCGGCGGGATCAGAGTGAAGCCCACAGCTGACGCAGGCCAGAATGATGCAAGTGAAACGCTCGTGTGTGGCGGGCGCTGTGGTGGTGCTCCAAGCGCTCGCCTCCCGATCTGACACCGATTTCCCGAAAAACACGGCGGGGTGCTGCCTGATCGGATCACGGCGCCGAATATTTCATGGCTGTGCCCGACGATCCCGAAGCGGACGCGCGAGCGCGTTTACTCTGGCTGCTGGAACATCTGAGTCGGCTTCAGGTGCGTTGAAGCGGGGCCCTGCCGCTCGCTTGACCTTCAGTCTGCTGGAAGCCTGCCCCTGAGCCGAATCGCCAGCTCGACTGCGCCCCAGATCTCGATCCGGTTTGCGGTCGCGAACTGGCGTGCTGGTTCGGTCACCTCGCCCAAAAAAATGAATACGCCTGCGCTTGCGCCGGCCGCGTCGAAGGTGTCCCTTAGTTCGCGGAGCACTTCCACGCCCAGGCGCGCGGACTTCCAGCGCTTTGCCATGACGAGGCGACACCCGTGTGCGTCATGAAGGGTGAAATCGGCTACCGGCCCGCGATACTCGCGTACGACCCGTCCGTCTTCGGTCAGCACCGCCTGGGCGAGTGGCGCGAACTGCTGCCAGGTCATTGAGGACAGAACTCGGGCTGTACGCTCGATTTCCTGCGCGCCGGGCAGGCTCCATTGGCGTCTGGCTGCCATGACGCCAATGACGACAAAGGGTAATGAACTCAACGCGCCGATCACACGATAGGCCTCGGGCAACAGAGCCATGGCAATCAGAGATAGGGCGCCCGCGATGGCGAAACTGATCCACCACGAGGATCGCAACAAAATGGCAAACAGTGAGTTACGTGGGAGTTGAAACGCCATATTTGCCTCAGATTGCAACCTGAGTGCCCAGCTCAACCACCCGGTTGGGCGGTAGGGCGAAATAACTGGCTGTGCTGGAGCTGTTTTGCAGCATCCAACCGAATAATGAGCGTCGCCATCCGAACACCCCGCGTTGGCTGGTGGAAACGATCACTGGCTTACTGGTGAAATAAGAGGTGTCGTTCGTGTCCATGCTGACTCCCCGACGTCGGGCAAGCGAGAGTATCAGGGCGATATCGGGCTCCTCGCGAAATCCGAACGACGCCACGATGCGAACGATACCGTTGCCGCCGCGTTCGATCTCCAGGCGGTCGTGGTCAGACACCCGGGGCAGATCTACGAAATCAACGGTGAGGAATATCACCTGCTCGTGTGCGACCCGGTTGTGGCGCAGGTTGTGCAGAAAGCTGGTGGGGTGGCCACTTCGACCAGAACTGAAGAACACCGCCGTGCCGGGCACCCGCTGTATGCCCGAGAGATCGAGTGCGAATGCATCGCCCCGGCTGCGCGGTGAGGCGTCCTTGCGCGAGCGGACGATCTCGGTGCCACGGCGCCAGGTTGAAAGTACAGAAAACATGACGGCTGCAACCGCGAGCGGGAGCCATCCACCGTCGTTAATCTTGCTTGCGTTGGAGATGAAAAACACGATTTCGAGGGCGCCAAAAACAAGGAATGCGGGAAGGAGCCATGCGGCCTTAGCAGCCTGCCGTCGAAGCAGGACGGTAACGGATAAAAGCGCGGTGCCAATCAGCAAGTCGCCGGAGACCGCAATTCCGTAAGCAGCGGCGAGCTGACTGGAACTACGAAAACTGAGCACCAGAAGCACCACGGCCATCAGCAGCATCCAGTTCACCACCGGGATGTAGATCTGACCGCGCGACGTTTCAGAGGTGTAGCGCACCTTCAACCGTGGAAGGTAATTCAGGCGCGAGGCCTGTTGGGTGACCGAGAACGCGCCTGAAATGGTGGCCTGTGATGCGATCACGGTGGCACAGGTCGCAAGCACGATCAAGGGAAGGAGCAGGGGCTCGGGCGCGAGCAGATAAAACGGGTTACGCGCCGCCCCGGGGTCTCGCAGCACCAGTGCGCCTTGGCCGAAGTAGTTGAGCATCAGGCACGGAAACACCAGCGCAAACCAGCTGATGCGAATGGGCCGCAGACCGAAATGTCCGAGGTCGGCATACATGACCTCTGCACCGGTGAGGGTCAGGAATACAGCGCCCAGCGAAATCAGCGTGAGGCCGGGATGGTTGATTGCAAAGCCGATTGCATGCATTGGGTTGATCGCCCCAAGTATCTGGGGTGTCTCGATAATGCTGCGCACGCCGAGTGCCGCGATCACCAGAAACCAGAGGATCATGACAGGACCGAACAGCGCGCCGATCCTTGCCGTTCCCCGGCGTTGAATCAGGAACAGGCTGATGAGGATCAGAAGTGCAATCGGAACAATGAGCCGCTCGGTTGCCGGGGCGGCGATGGCAATGCCTTCGACAGCAGACAGCACGGAAATAGCGGGCGTGATGATCGCATCACCATAGAACAGCGAGGCTGCGAGAATCCCCAAGGTCGATACAAACCAGATCAGACGCGGTTTCGAACGGGCCCGGGCGAGGGCGATCGACAGTAGCGCTAGCGCACCGCCTTCGCCCCGGTAGTCGAAACGAAGCATGACGATGACGTACTTGAGCGACACAATGACGGTGACCGCCCAAAACATCATCGACAGCACTGCAAACGGGGTGTCGGCTGGCAGGTTGCCGCCCGCTCCGTGCGCGGCGATGGCTTCCTTGAACGCATAGAGCGGACTGGTGCCAATGTCGCCAAAGACGACGCCGTGCGAAGCGATGATCAGCGCAGGAAGTCGCTGTTCGGCGGGTGCATTCATGAGGCGGGAAGTATATCTTGCAGCGCAGCAGTCGCCGGGCTCGATCAAGCCGTCAGCGCTGACTGCTGCGGCGGCGATAGGCGAGCAGCCTCTCCTTGAGCCCCGGGTGCGCTGCCGAGCGGACCAGCGATGCCAGGTCGTGGTCGGAATCTGCGCTCGCCCCAAAACCGTCGCCGCCTCGAGATGCGGCTTTCAGTGCCGCATAGGTGGCGCGATCCACAACCGGGGGAGGCGTGAGCTGCGCCAGGCGCCACGCATGGGGCTCGCTATCAAGGCCCAGTTCTCGCGGCGTGGAAGCGGGCGATACCATCGCTGCAACCGACGTTGCAAGCCCCGACTGAAGCGCGAGCGCGGAATCGATTGACGTGCTCGCCGAGGCCCACTGAAGCGCCCGCTCGGCACCCACCCTTAACCCCAGCCGCCGGGTACCCAATACGATTCCGAATCCAGCGCCTGGGAAACGCACCGTGGCCTCGGGTGCGAGGACGCGCTGATCGCAAGCGACCCACAGATCGGCGCCCGCTCCCATGAGACGGCCTTGTGCGATGGCCAGGGTGCGAACCGGTGCTCGCCACACGGCGTCAAGGAGCGTTTCGATCCTGATCAGGCGATGGAGCAGCCCCGCGTCAGTGGCCTGTTCCAGCTGATCCAGATCAAAACCTGTGCAGAAATGTCGGCCGGCGCCAACGAAAACCACCGTGTGCATCTGCGGGTCAGTGACGCACCACGTCAAATGGGCGAGGAGCGCCTCCACCAAATCGCCCGACAGTGCATTGCCACGGCTGGGTCTTGAGAGCGTGATCCACCCGACTCCGTCGAAGATGTCGAGCGTTGCGTCTGGGGTGGTCATTGGGTGAAACGAGTGTACGTCGATGGTGCGACTCAGATCGATGCAGCCTGGACCGCGGCCGAGCGATCCCACAAATTCGGCAGATGGTCGGCGGAGTACCCAGACACGAAATCCAGAACCCTGCCGGTGGATGGATCGACCCGATGGCGGCGGACCGATCCGATGTTGGCACCGTAGACATGGATGCTGACCGAATCGATGTCAGAGAGGGCGTTTCGCACCTGATGCCAGTCGCCAACAGTGGGTGACACCGCTTCGATCATTCCCTGCCGAAGTACATGATCGGTCGTAGTCGCCCGCACGCGGTCGGGGCCATCAGGCTCGAATTCGCAACAGACCTCCGCGCCCTTCAGAACGCCTATCAGCCCCCAGACCATGTGGTCATGAACCGGTGTTAATGCGCCCGGCCCCCACACAAAGCTCACCACCGAAAAGCGCTCGAGCGGGTCGCAATACAGGAGGTACTGTCGGTAGACGCCAGGCTCAGCATGGGCGTAGGCGTCTGGCAGCCAGTCGGCCCGTGCAAGCAATCGAGCGAGAAGAGGGCGCGCCTGAGCGAGTAGTTCAGGCTCCGAATCGGTCTGACTTACCAGCCGTGTCATGTCGACGATAAATTCGCGAAGGGGATGGAGGGGGTCGAGCGCAGGGGGGGTGTTGGCCGGAATCATGAGGAGCTCCAGTCGGGGCAAGGACCGCGGTACGGATCCACGCGTGAATTTTAACGCCTCACGTCTTCAACGCGTGCCACGCGCTGGCAAAGTCGGTTTCTTCTGCCCCGTGGAGTACGGCTGCGCAGAACCGCTCTGCCGACGTACGATTTAGCGACGATGCGCTGTAGCGCAGAAATTTTTCGACCACCTGTTCCGCCGTGAGCGGCTGCTCGGGGCTGCCGGGAAGTGTATCCACCGAATGGTCATAGACCGCTCCGTCGCTGGTCTCCACCTGAAGATGGGCAGCACGCCTCTGGGCCTCTCCCCATTCGGGCACAGCCGCGATGTCAATCAGCTGCTCGAGCCGCCGTAGCTCGGGATCGCTGAGGCGTTCATCTCGGAACAGGTCGGGGTCCATACCCCCGAAGCGCAGGCCCGCAGCGACGCCCAGCGAAAGGCTGAACTGCGCAGTGATCGGTGCGTGTGGGTTTCGGTTGCCTGCATAGATCGTGGCCTCCGGGTAGACGCGCAATCGTACCCGGCGAATTGAGTGGGTTTGGGCGCACAGCTGATTCCGGATGCTGAGGGCGGCCTCAAGACCGTAGTGTGCATGCCGCACTCCTGCGTGGGCCTTTAAGTAGGATTCGAGGATGAACCACCGGTCGTGAGCGGGCGCAGCGCGGCCGTCAGGATATGCACGGTGACGGGCGTAGTCGGTGATCGCCTGTTCAGGCGCGCTGATTCCGGCAGCCGAGGCGATTGCAGCCTGAACCCCAAGCATTGCGGCGTGCGCCGGATAAGTGTTGCGGGCGTCATCGCCGGCACGAATAGGCAGGTAGAGACTCGCGGGCAACTGGCAGGCCACCATCGCAACCGCGTTCCAGCGAAGCGCCGGGGATAGCTCGAGCAGATGGCAGACGCCTGCCGCAACGCCCATGGCTGGCCAATTGCCATCCACATGCATATCCGGAGCGATTCGCAGCCAGCCGCCCGCGCGGGCGCCGACTTCGTAGCCGGCCACCAGCGACTCAACAACGCTACCGATTGAAACGCGGCGAGCGACGCCGATTGCAACCAGGGCCCCAGTGAGCGCCAGCGCTGGCCGCCCATGGGCATAAGGCAGCCCCTCGCAGCCTTCGTCCCAAGCGCTTGCCATGGCGGCGAGCGAGGCCGCAGCGCTGGTCGACAGGCCCGGGCCGCTCGGAAAACTGAAGCTACCGGGATCGATGCACGCAAGTGCAGCCTCAAATCCCTGGACCTGTGGACTTGATCGGCCCGACAGTGCGCACCCGATGGTATCGAGCAAGAGCAGGCGCGCTTTTGAGACGATCCGTACTCGATCCCCGGAAGATGCGGCGGCTCCTCGGCTGGTTGCGGCCCTCAGCGCCTCGAGATGTGCGCTGTCAAGCGGGCTCAATTGGAATGCTTATTGACGACGCAGCTTCTCGAGTCGCGCGTTGTTCATCCAGTTCGCGACCAGGAACGCGCAGAACACGACGAAAATGACAACAGCTAATGGTTCATTCATGCTCAATCTCCGACGAGGATTATTGTCTTCAGATGATGGCACCAGGCGAAGAAGCTCGCGCGATTAACCCTGCATTCCGGTCGAGCGCCTGGGGTCCTCCGGCACCGCTTCGCGCGCGGGGCCTTGCCGCAACAGTGGCAGCACGAGCAGCAGTGTGACGAGCAGCATGAAAAGCTCAAGCCCATACACCGTCAGATAGCCCAATAGGCTGCCACCGAACGAAGCCACCACATCGCGCAAGATGCCTCCCATTGCCATGGCAAGACCCGCTGCACTCGCTTGCACGGCTCCCCACGCGCCGAGCGCGATGCCTTCCTGCCCAGGCACAGCCCGGTTCATGGTTGCTGTAAGCGTGCCATGCCCGAATAGCCCGCCGCCAATGCCGATCAGCAGGATGCCGGTACTGAAGAGCGCCGGAGATTGCCAGGGTGCAGCCAGCATGACGCACACAAACGCAGGCACCCCGACGAACGCCCCCAGGCCAGCAATTCTCATGGGGTCTTTGCCGCGGCTGAGGACGCGCGAGGCGTAGCCGAAGCCCAGCAGACCACCAAGCGCAAGCATGGCCGTCAGGCTGGTGGTGGCTGATACGCTGAGTCCGAGAATTTCGCCACCGTAAGGCTCGATCAGGACATCTTCCATCGCAAACGCCATGGTGCCGAGACCAATCAGCCAGAGCCGGCGGATTGCGTGGTCGCCACGCCTGAAGAGTTGCCAGGCTTCGGCAAAGCTCGGATCGGGTATGCCTGTCCGGGGCTTACGGTCACGACTGCGAGCTTCCTGTTTCCACATGGCGATGGTGTTGAGGACCAGCGTAAGCACTGCCGTACCCTGGATCACCTGGATCAGCCGCCCTGGCGAGTAGGTGGAGAGCAACTCGCCGAATACGAGGGCGCTTACCAGCATGCCTACCAGAAGCATGACGTACATGAGGCCCACCACCTTGGGGTAAGCCTCAATTGGCGCCTGGTCGGTGGCTAACGCGAGTCCGACAGTCTGGGTGGTGTGAATTCCGGCGCCCACCAGCAGAAACGCGAGCCCCGCAGCAAGGAGCCCCACCCAGGCTGGCGCGCTGGCTGACTCCCCTGCGCCAGCCAATACCAGCAGCGCGAACGGCAT
>SYIM01000332.1 GCA_005798775.1 Burkholderiales bacterium | reverse complement strand
TTCTGCATAGATGTCGCGGATGTGCGCCAATAGTGCCTTGTCGCTCATGCGTTTGTGAGCACCGGGCTTACTGGGTTTGGGGAACTTCTTGCGTCGACCGTGTTCAAAGTAGCCGCTGGTGCTCACGCCCAGCACCTCACACGCCAGAGTGATGGGCCAGTGGGCTTTGTTACTGGCTATCCAGGCGTACTTCACAGAGATTCCCGGCAAAGTACGCCGTGGCTTTTTTTGGGATGTCTCGCTCCATGGTCACGCGGGCCAATTGCGCTCTGAGGCGGGCCAGTTCCATTTGCTCCACACTGACAGACTTATCCCCCGCGCCTTTTAGCTGGCCTTTGGCGCTGAGCTTGACCCAGTTGTCCAGGCTTGCTTTGGGGATGCCCAACACTTTGGCTTTGACCGACACAGCCTGCCCACCTTTGACCAGCCTGACCGCTTCCATCTTGAGTTCCAGCGTGTAGTTGGCCCGTTTTCTCGTTTCACTCATTTCGTTCTCCTTGAACTGATTTTTAACCATCAGCTAAGCAGTACGTTTTTCAGGGGCAAGGTCAAAGCGCTATTGATGGACTTACTGGACCGATTCGAGCATGCGATGGAGATTGAGATTGCCTCGCCAGAACTGCGTGCATCCTGATCAGCAACTGTTCATAACGCCGGGCGACGCTAACCGACCAGCGCCGCGTCAGAGCCCCGCGACGACCGCGATTTCAACCGTAAACTGCGGCGCAGCCAGCTTGGATTCAACCGTTGCGCGCGCGGGTGTGCACCCCGGCGCAACCCATGCGTCCCAGACCTTGTTCATCTCGTCGAAGGTTGAAATATCGGTGATCCAAATGGTTGCCTGCACCAGTTTGGTTTTATCGCTGCCCGCCGCAGCCAGCAAACGGTCGATTCGCGCAAGTACCGTACGTGTCTGTTCTGCCACGCTTGCGCCTGGGGCCTCGAGTGCAACCTGCCCTGCGACATACACGGTGCCATTAAGGACAACAGCCTGACTCATGCGGGGGCCCGCTTCGATTCGATGAATTGTCATTGCGTTTTGTTTCCTTGGACAAAAGGTACGTTGATTTCGTCAATCGAGGTTACCCGCTTCGAAACCGCATCACAAGTGGCGCGATGAAGCGCGCCCCTAGAAACTCAGCGACGCCGTAACCGGCTGGCGCCACCCACACTGCATCAGCACGCTCAGCCGACACGCGTGTATCGAAATTCAGAAAATCGGCTGTGCGGCTTGCGTGGCCTGGTTTGGGCGGGTACCGTAGTAGGTGCTTTTCCGGCGATCGGAATACGGGCCCCACAGCCCCGCGGAGATTTACCATGAGCGCTATCCACCTCGCGGAACGCGACCGTCTCGACGTAGATCTCGAAAAACTGCCGTTCGAAACGGATAAGGGCACTGGCTGGCGCGCCGCGCTCGGCCTTCTGGTGCTTGAAACTGACCAGACTATAGAGGACGAGTTTCGCGCCGTCTGGCCCGATTTGGGGGTCGCTTTATACGCAGCACGTTTGCATAATGACGTTCAGATCACGCCTGAAACCCTGCTTGAGATGCAGGAGCTGATCGAGCCAACGACGCAATTGCTTCCCTTCATGGTCGATCTGTCAGTTGTCGCGTTTGCCTGCACATCTGGGGCACTGGTAATCGGCGAAGCATGCGTTGCTGATTTAATCCAACGCGTACGACCTAACGCAAAGGTCACCGATCCGGTCACCGCCGCGATCGCCGCGCTCAATGCAACCGGCGTCAAGCGAGTAGCCCTGCTTACCCCATATCTTCGCCCAATCAATCTGCGATTGCGGTCCGCATTAGTGGACCGCGGGCTCCAGATTCCCGTGATGGGATCCTTCAACGAATCGGACGACGATGTCGTAGCGCGCATCACACAGAAGTCGCTGCTTAATGCAATCGTGAAGATCGGCAGTTCATCCGCCTGCGACGGCGTATTCGTCTCTTGTACATCTCTGCGAGTCATGCGTATCGCTGAGCAGGCTGAAGCACTGATCGGTAAGCCTGTCACGTCGAGTAATCACGCGCTCGCCTGGCACATGCTGAGGCTCGCTGACATTGATGACTCAATCGAGGGTTTTGGCTGTTTATACCGGACCGGATTGGCGTGAAGCGCTGGGGTCTGCTCCGCTCGAACTGGCCCCAACCCGCCCGATGGATACTGCCTGATACCTGATGCAGGAAGCATGCACGGGGTGCTTGCGGTCCCGGCTTGAAATTGTCTACACTGGTCATTGAGTTCTTCACAAAAGAGCCAGCCAAGTACACCACGGGAGGAGAGCATGTCGGCAAACGAAGTCAGCAGGAATGAGCGGCGGCGTAAGCTTCTACAAACGGTAGGCATGAGCGGCGCCGCACTAGGTGCCGCAGCGCTGCCAACGATCGCGCAAGGCCAGCAAACCTGGCGCTGGAGAACGACAACAGTCGTACCCGAGTCATCCATGTTCTATGAGATGGCTGCTCCATTTGTAAAGCGAGTCGCCGAAATGACAGGCGGTCGCGTGCGATTGCAAGTGTTCCCACCCGGGGTCATTGCCCCGGCGCTCGAGGGTTACAAAGCGGTGGAAGACCGGCTCGCAGACGCCGGCCACCTCACCCCGCTCTACGTAGTGAACCGCGACCCGGTCAACGCCTACTACGGGGGACATCCGGGCGGCATGCCCCCAGAAATGCTGCTCGCCTGGCTCTACAACGGCGGCGGTCAGGCACTGCTCGCCGAGCATCGCCGCACCACCATGAAAATGCACTCCATGGTGGTCGGTGTCGGCCCTGCAGAGATCTGGCACGGCCACAAAGCCATCCGCACCGCTGCCGATCTCAAGGGCGTGAAGTTCCGCGCCTCGGGCGCATGGGCGGCCATTCTCAATGAAAAGTTCGGCGCTGCGGCAACCACGGTGGCGGGCTCTGAGGTGTACCCGATGCTAGAACGCAAAGGGGTCGACGTGGTCGAGTGGTCTGGCCCCGCCGAGAACCTAAAGATGGGCTTACAGAACGCGGCGCCTTACATCATGGTCCCGGGTGCGCACACCAATGCGTTTTCGTTCGAGTTCATGCTGCCAATCGCTACCTGGGATCCGCTGCCGGCGGAAATCAAACAGGCCATCGAGGCAGCGGCCAAGTTGTCCACACTCGAAATCCTACTCGACTGGACCGTGCAGGACATTGAGGCAATGAAGAAGATCCGCGCTGGTAAGGCAAAAGTGATCGAAGTTGATCCTTCGCTGATCAAGGACATCCGGGAGGCGGGTCGTGACTGGGCAAACCAGAAGGCGGCTGAGCGCTCCAAAACAGGCGACAATTGGATGAAGCGGGTCACCGATTCCTACTACGGTTTTTATGACTCGTGGCTCACTAACGCCAACTACCGGACGCTCGACTGATGCGGACCCAGCCTCACGGCGTGTATCAGCTGGTCCTGATTCCTTTCCGCTTTTTCAAAGTTTGATTATGTTGAAGGGATTCGTCCAGCTGGTCGAGCGGCTGTCCTGGGTGTGCGGGGCAGCCGCAGGCCTGGCTGTCCTCTCCCTGATCGGCGTCATGCTAGTCGAGGTGTTCGCGCGCTATGTGCTCGGAAAGCCCACGCTGTGGGCCTTTGATGTTTCCTACATGCTCAATGGCGCGGCGTTCATCCTTGCCTGCGCGCTGGCCCTCAAGCTCAACCAGCACGTCACAGTCGATATCGTGTCTCAGCGCTTCAGCCCCGATAGCAAGCGCAGGATCGAGGTCGTGGCCTTCACGCTGCTGGTAGCCCCTGCACTGGGATTCATCTGCTTTGCAGCATGGGGCCAGTTTTGGAAGTCTTGGGTCACGGGTGAGCTCGAACAGGTCAGTGCCTGGCGCCCGCTGATCTGGCCATTTCATTTGGTACTCGCCACCGGCATGTCGGCGCTCTGGCTGCAGGTAATTGCCCGCATCCTCGCGCCGTCGCCTCCTGACTCTTCCTCCGTGCACTGAGGCGCCGCCGATGCAGGACTTTGCGCTCGCGGCATACATGTTCCCGTTCGCGTTCCTGCTTATTTTTGCGGGTATCCCGATCTCACTCAGCCTGATTGTCACCGCGGTTATCTTTGCGCTGCCTTCCTTTGGCGAACTTGCAGGTCTCCAACTGCTGCGATTCGTTGGTAGCGTTGCCTCTAATTACGCACTCGCCGCAGTGCCCTTGTTTGTCTTCATGGGCGCAGTGCTCGAACAGTCGGGCATGGGTAGACGAGTATTCGAGGCCATGAAGCTCTGGCTCGGCCGACTACCCGGCGGGTTGGCACTTGCCACCATGGGTATGTGTACGCTGTTCGCTGCTGGCACAGGAGTGGTGGGTGCGGTCGAGGTCATGGTGGGCCTGCTCGCGATACCCCCGATGGTGAAAGCGAACTACGCCCGCTCCCTCATCTCGGGCACGATCTGCGCGGGGGGGTCGCTTGGCACCATGATCCCACCCTCCATTGTGGTGGTCATTTATGCATCGGTCGGCGCAATTCCCGTCGGCGCGCTACTGGGTGCGGTACTGCTCCCAGGGCTAGTCATGGTAGTGCTGTTCTTCGCGTGGATTGTCATCTATGCACTCATTTGGCCAGATGCTGCACCCAAGGTCCCCACCGAAGAAACTTGGATGCCGCTTGGCCAGAAGCTTGCATTCTCGGTGAAGGCCTTTGTGCCACCCATCATCCTAGTTACCGCTGTTATCGGCTCGATCCTGAGCGGTGCTGCGGCAGTCACCGAGGCTGCAGCAGTTGGCGCGGCTGGCGCGGTGTTGCTCAATATCTTTTACCGGGACTTCACCTGGAGCGGGCTGTGGCGCGCCACGGTCAAAACCGTACTGATCTCAGCCATGATCCTGCTGATCGTCACCGGCGGCACCATGTTCACCAGCGTCTTCCGCCTTCAAGGAGGCGCGCAGCTAGTCACCTCCGTGATCGACGCACTGCAGCCCAGTCCAATGGGGTTGCTGCTGCTCTTCATGACGATCGTCTTTGTACTGGGTGCGCTGCTCGACTGGGTCTCCGTCGTACTGATCTGCATCCCGCTGTTTACCCCCTTCCTGAAGCCGGCGGGAATCGATCCGCTCTGGTTCGCCGTCCTGATGATCATCATGATCCAAACCTCATACCTTACGCCGCCCATGGCGCCCGCAATCTTCTATCTGAGGGGCATCGCCCCGAAGAACTTCCGCACAGAGGAGATGTACAGAGGCGTTCTGCCCTTCATCATCTGCCAGCTGCTCACGGCGGTGGTCGTCTTTATCTGGCCGTGGACAGCCACCTGGCTACTAAGCCTGACACAGTGAGGTGAAACCATTAGAGTCGTTGTCTTAGGTGCAGGCGTCATTGGCGTCACCACGGCCTATGAGCTCGCTTGTGACGGCCATGAGGTGATCGTTGTCGATCGTCTGGATAAAGCTGCAATGGAGACAAGCTTCTCCAATGCCGGCATGGCCTCGCCAGGCCATGCGTACACCTGGGCCTCGCCTCGGGCGCCCAAGATTCTGTGGCAGTCATTGTTCCGCGACGATGTGGCGCTGCGGTTGCGGCTGCGTCCCGATATGCGTATGTGGGCCTGGTGCTGGCGCTTCCTGAAAGAGTGCAGCGCCGAGCGCGCGGCCATCAACACTGCGCATAAGGTGAGGCTCTGCCTGTACTCGCTCGAGCGCTTCACCGAGCTCGCGCGCACCGTCCCCATTACATACGACCGCACCATGAAGGGTGCGATCTACATCTATCGCGACCAAGACCACTATCAACGCGGCGTAGGCGCCACGGGCGTACTTACCGATAACGGCGTCACGCTACGTGCAGTCAGTACCGATGAGGCCGTCGAGATTGAACCAGCGCTTGCGCCCGAACAAAGCAATATTGCTGGTGCCATTTATTGCCCCATCGATGAATCTGGCGATTGTCACGCCTTCACCAATCAACTCGCTGACTACTGCGCCACCAAGCTTGGCGTGCAGTTTCAGTGGGGCACCGAAATACGCAGAATCGAAGCAGATGGTGACCGTGTCACCAGCGTCACCACCAACAAGGGCCCACTTGCGGCTGAGGCGTATGTGCTCGCGCTGGGCAGCTACACCCCGCTGCTTAGCCGCCCAATTGGCGTCGATATGCCAATCTATCCGGTAAAGGGATATGCGCTCACGGTTCCCATTGAGGGTCACGCCGGCGCACCGACCATTCCCGGTGTCGACGAAAAATACCTCATCGCATGGTCCCGACTCGGCCAGCGGTTGCGGGTCACTGCGATGGCTGATTTTTCGGGTTTCGATCGTTCGCACAGCGAGCGAGACTTCAGCCACATGCTATCAACCATCCAACGCCTGTTTCCTGACGGCGCTGCCTACGAAAAAGCCAGCCGATGGGCTGGGCTGCGGCCCATGACACCAAAAGGTACGCCAATACTCGGCGCATCACCGAAGCGCAACCTCTACATCAACTCAGGGCAAGGGCACATCGGTTGGACAATGTCGATGGGCTCAGCGCGAGTGGTGGCTGACATCATCGGGGGGCGCAAGCCCGCAATCGACCTGGCGGGCCTGACGCTGGAGGCGGCCTGACGGGGAACGATACTGTGACCATCTACAGCACACGCCGTGGCGCCCACAACTACGGCTTCGCAGTCGGTATCCTGCAGCTCGACTGCTCGCTGCCCTTCATCCCAGGCGACGTCGATAACGCAACCACCTACGACTACCCGGTGATCTATCGGACAATCCCCGAACTATCCACCATAAGCTGTCTGCGCGGTGCGCCTGAAATGACCAAAGCGGTGGTGCCGGCAGCGACGATCCGAGTGGTGGCGCAGGCTCGGACAACCTGGCGGGCGGCAGCGGCAACGACGAACTGCGCGGCGGCGAAGGCAGCGACACCTTGAATGGTGGTGAGGGCGAGGACTGCGCCGAGTACGAAGACCAGATGATTAGCATCTTCGCGAGCCTGATCGAGGCGGTGGCTAAAGGCAAAGGCGCTGAGGAAGGTCTGTGGACCGACCGGCGAAAGCGTTAGGTTACGTTGAATTTACCGGCGGAGGTGTCTCGGGGCAAGATCGGTCGACAGATCGGTCGACAGATCGGTCGTACAGATTTGAGTGTAAGGAGAGTTGGGACTCAACCTACACAGAGGGGGGTGCCCCGGGGGTGGGGGTCGGCTGGCGGCGATTGGGAACGGGTGGGGCCGAGGCAAGACCGCCAAAAATCTATCAACCAAACGGCCCTGTCCGACATTCCGCAAGGCAGTGCAACATCCAACGGAAACGGCCGATGGTAGCCAAGCAAGCGCACCAGCGTTTGGTATGTTTTATGGCTGTCAGTCGCGATGAATATCGGCAGACGAACTATGGCTAGCAATACAAACAGCCTTTGCCATCCGTTTAGGGAATTCAAAATCTCTTCATCCCGGCTGTACCCCGCGTTGCGTTGCGAATCAACGGTCTTGGACAGTTCTACTCAAAGTCATCAGAGCGCTATTCACAGTTGCCCCAACTGACACCAGTTGCCGTTGCGATAATCGATGGCGGCACGATCACGAAGTCGAGAACTCGGTTTGACTCTAATAGGTATCTGCTGTCTGACCTCGTTCGCAATAAAGCGGTCTACCTGGCTCTGGGAGTCCTGCCCGATGGCCTGCGTCCGCTGGTGCTCCGGGGAGCGCCTGATGGCGGCCCCGCTTCGGGCTCAGCCCTGACGGCCCAGATAATACTGCTTGACGAGGTCGCTACCGTACAGCTCCTCGGTCGTGCCCTGAACGGCGATCTCGCCATGAACGATCAGGTATCCCCGGTCGGCAACGCGCATCGCCTGAGTAAAGTTCTGTTCGGCCATCAGGACGGTGAGGCCGGCGAGCCGCTTCAGTTCCCGAATCTGATCGATCACGTGTCGTACGAGAATCGGAGCCAAGCCCGTTGACGGCTCGTCGATGAGCAATACCCGAGGCCTAGCCATCAGCGCTCGCCCGAGCGCGAGCATTTGCTGCTCCCCGCCACTCATGCTGCCCGCGAGCTGATTGTGCCGCTCCTTGAGCCGGGGGAAAACTTCGAACACCTGCTCGAACGAGCGCTCTGCCTCGGCTCGCGCCGCGCCCCGATAGGCGCCGAGCTTGAGATTGGCTGCAACGGTGAGCTTGGGAAAAAGGTGCCGTCCCTCCGGAACCAGCGAGATGCCGTGATCGACGATCTCCTCGGTGCTCATTCGCATCAGGTCGAGCTTTTGATCATCGATCGTGACCTCAATACGCCCGGATGTCGGCCGCACGATTCCCATCAGGGACTTCATCAGCGTGCTTTTTCCGTTACCGTTGGTCCCGAGCAGCACCACCGTTTCGGCATCGGCCACCCGGAGACTCACCTCGCGCAATACGTTCACCTGGCCGTAGCCCGCGCACAGCCCCTCGACGGCGATCTCAATCGCCAAGGTAAATCCTTTCGACTAGGGGGTCGCTTAGGACGGCGTCGGTCGGGCCGTCTGCGATCTTGGCACCTGTAGCGAGCACTACCAACCGCTCGGCAAAACTTGCGACCGCGCGCATGATGTGCTCGATCATGATCACTGCGACTCCCTGACGGTTGAGCTCCAGCAGGAGCGCGAGGATCTCATCGGTTTCCGAGGCTGCAAGCCCAGCCATCGACTCATCAGCGATCAATAGACGAGGCTGCGTCGCTATGGCGCGGGCAAGTTCAAGCTTGCGCAGGTCGATCTGCGTGAGATCGCCAGCCATGCTCGTGATCCGGCCGGTCAGTCCCACCTGCTCGATCGCCTGTCTCGCACCTGCGTCGATTTCTGTGGTGCTTAGCGAGCGCCCGGCGCGATGCTCGGCTGCGAACATCATTGGCACCCGTACGTTCTCGAGTACCGACATACGAAAAAACGGTCGCGGGATCTGAAAGCTCCGCGCGAGACCCCGGTAGGCGCGCTGATGAGGCTTGAGGCCGTCAAGACGCCCACCATCAAATTCGATCGAACCAGCGTCGATGGGCAGTACGCCCGACAGGCAGTTCACCATGGTGCTCTTGCCTGATCCGTTGGGGCCGATGAGCCCGACTCGCTCGCCGCGATCTACATGAAAATCGATTCCGTTCAGCACCACAAACCCGCCGAACCGCTTGTGTAATCCTGTGACATTGAGGAGGCGCTCGGTCATCGCCGCCACCACGACTTGATACGCTGCAAAAGCCCGAGGATACCGTTGGGCGCGACGGCAACGAAGATCATCATCAGCGCCCCTACAATCAGCAGACTCAGTTCAGGCGTGATGATGTTCTTTGAGCCGAAATACTGCTGGACACCGCCCAGCAGCAAGGCGCCGATGACCGGCCCCGCCCAATGCGTCATGCCGCCGATCAACGGCATTGCGATACTGTTGACGGTGTGAACCAGATTGAAAGCGCCGATCGGATCGACATAGGTCACAAAGAGCGGGAACACCGCACCCGCAGCACCCATCAAGGCGCCGCTGATCGTGGCGGCCTGCAGCTTAAGTCGGAGCGTCGGCACGCCCGCGCACTCCGCCGAGTCCTCATCATCTCGAATCGCCAACAGCCCGACGCCGAGCTTGTTGCGCTCAATCGAGCGCGCAATCCAAATCGATACGAGTGCGATCACCAGCATCGATACCAGCACGAACTCCGTGACCGAAGCGAAGCCGGCGACCAAAGTGGGCTTGATCACGTAAGCGCCGCGGGCGCCACCGACAAAGCTCCAGTTGAGAACGACCGTCTGCGCAACGACCGCAAGTGCCAGCGTGGAAATGGCAAAAAACACCCCGCGCAACCGCAGCGTGAGATAGCCTGTGCCGAGCCCGACGAGTCCGGCAAAAAAAGCCCCGGCAAGCACGGCAAGGGGAACCACCAGATACGGAATGAAGGGGGCACTGATGCTGACCACGCCGAGGTCGATGAACTTGAGGGAATTGATGCCCAGGAGCTTATTGAAGAACACCGTGCTGTAGGCGCCGATCGCAAAAAATCCCGCCGAGCCGAAATTCACATAACCGCCATAGCCGCCGAGAATGTTCCAGGCCGTCGCAAGCACGACATACTGGAGAAGGTAGAAGGCGACGAGTTGGTAGTAGCCCCCCCCGATCGCGCGAACACCAAGAACGATCAGCACCCCGGCAGCGAGCAGGCCGAGGAAAAAAAACAGATTGGAGCGACTCATCAGCGCCGCCCCAGTAGCCCCGTCGGGCGCACAGCAAGCGTGAGTAGAAGGATGCTGAAGGCAACCGCCGGCGCCCAGGACGGACCGATGAAAGTCGCTGTGATGCTCTCGGCGATCCCGAGCAGCACAGCGGCAAGCAGCGTACCTGACATGCTGCCCATACCGCCGAGGACACAGACCGCAAAGACGCGACCGATGTACTCACGCCCCATCGACGGCTCAACCGGTTGGATGATGATGAGCGCGGCACCCGCCAGCGCTGCGGTCGCCGTCGAGATACCGAAAGCCAGCCGCTTGATTCGCACGGGATCCGCACCCATCAACCGCAGTCCGATCTGTTCCTGAGCAACCGCGGAGACCGCAAGTCCAAAATACGTCCGGGTCAGAAACAAGTGCAGCACACCCACCAGGGAAATACCGATCAGGAAAGGGATCAGCAGGCGAACCGGAATACCGATCACGCCGAAGTCGAGCATCACCTCGACGTAGGCGCTGTCGACCCCGCGCAGATCCACGCCAAAAATGAGGATCAGGGCGACGTCCGTGACGAACAGAAGTCCGAAGAAAAAGGCGAGCCCGCGGCGCGGATCCTTTTCCCGGCTTTCGAACAGCCCGTAGTAGGTTCGATAGATAACTGACCCGGCAAGTCCAAACAAAGGCGCAAGCAGGAACATAGAGATCAGCGGATCGATCCCCAGGCGGTCATTGAGAATGAACGCGCAAAAGGACCCGAGCATGATCATCGCGGGATGCGAGATATTGGCGATGTCGAGCATACCGAAGGAAATCGAGATACCGATCGACACCGCCGCGTAAAACCCGCCTAGCAGGATTCCCGACACGATGGCGTTCGCCATCAGGCCCGCGATGGTTTCGAAGTCCATCCGCTATCCAGTCGAGCATGGCGACTCGAGCAGCGACAGGCCCGCCGGCTTGGCCGCACGGCGCGCTGCTTCGGTCGGGTCGAGCGACGGATCCCAGGCATTCGCATCGATCCGCTGCCCCGATACGGTGTCCGCAGCCAGCGACACTAGCCAGCGCAACGGCGACCGCATCTGTTCAGGCTCGACCAACCGATCGATTTCGCTACGGGCGCTTGCATCGCGCAGCTCGGCGGCGATGCCCGGCGTGTTGGCGCCGCCACCCGGGTTGAGTACGTTGACCGTCACGCCGGTCCCCTCGAGCTCGCGGGACCAGACCATCGATGACATCTCGAGCGCAGCTTTGGAGGCGCCGTAGGGACAAAAGCCTGGCCGCTGCATCGTGGGAAGCATGGTGGTGACATTGACGATCCGGCCCCAGCCGCGTTCGACCATCCCGGGTACCAGACGTGCCGCCATCATTTCGGGGGCCATGCAGTTAGTCTCGTAGATTCCGCGGATTACCTCGTCGCTGCTTTCATAAAAGCGCCTCGGTGTCTTGCGTCGATAGAGGTCGGGTGCGACGAACGTGAGGGTGAGCCCAGCATTGTTGACGAGGATCGCCACCTCGCCGAGGCTTCGCGCAAAAGACACCGTAGCATCGCACCCGGCACTGGTCCGCAGGTCGGCATGGTGAAAATGAATGCGTTCGGCAACGCCCTCGGCGCGCGCCGCAGTGTCCAGTTCGGCGCGATCGCCCGCAAGATGCGCCGCCGCTACGGTCTGGATGCCCTGCCGGGCGAGCTCGAACGCCATCGCGCGCCCGAGCCCACGGCTGCCGCCGGTGACGACAGCAACCCTCCCGCCCTGACCTGCCATGTCAGCTGCCGAGCGGGAACGGATGCATCAGGTTGCCGGACTTGAAAGCCGGCGGATACAGGATGACCTGAGTCCCTGGCTGATCGAACTGGGCGAGATCCCGACCGTTGACCTTCTGGAACTGCGTCATCAGGATGCGCGGCTCGGCCCACTCGCCGAGCTTGCCGAAGCGAATGTCGCCGGCAACCGTTTTGAAGGTGGCTTTTCTCATGTGGCCCGCAAGGTCGTCGTCCTTGACCGACTTGGTCGCGAGCACCGACTGTTCGATCACCTGCAATTGGGCATAGGTGGTGGGGGGCACATAGAAACCAAGCTGGTCGAGGCCCTGCGGACCTGCGACTGTGCGATACCGCGCAATCAGTTCCTTGATGCCCTCAAACTGCATGGTGGGCTCGGGAAGGTACAACTCGTAATTGACCACGCCGTTGATGACCGCCGACAATCCCTGTTTGACCGCGGCGACCTGCAGCCCCACCATCGCGCCGCCAAACATCGTGCAGCGCATCTTGATTTCGGAAACCGAGCGCACAAGGCCGTTGGTATCTGCAACATACGAGCCCACAAACACCAGATCGGGTTTGGTGGCTGCGATCGCCCGCGCCACCGGCAGAAAATCGACCTGATTAGGCGGGTAGGATTTGTCGTACACGACCCTGAAGCCCAATCGCTTTGCATGCTCGCGCGCGCCGTCCAGCGCATTGTTGGCGAATTCGGCGTCGGCGCCGACCAGCGCAACCGTTCGGGGCTTGGGATTGAGCGCGGCGGCAACCTCGAAAAACCCACGCGACAAGGCATCCTTGCCATTAGGCCCGTAGGCCATGAGCTGGAAGTATTTGTCGTAGTTAAACGGATCGTTGACCGCGAGCGCGAGGTTGGCAACAATCAGCCGCTTGCGCTCCATGATGAGCGGCATCGCGGGCGCGATCAGGTTGGTGCCGGTGCCTGCCAGGATATCGACCTTGTCGACATCGAGCAGCTTGGTGTAAAGCCCGGGAGTAAGCGTAGGGTTGGTCTGATCGTCGTAGAAGATCAATTCAATCTTGCGGCCGAGCAGTCCGCCGCGGCGGTTGACATCGTCGGCCCAGATCTGCGCGGTGATCTGTGCCACCTTGCCGATCGAGGCGTTGCCGCCCGTCAGGGGCAAGGTGCCGCCGATCTTTATCGGCGCGCCCTGAGCGAAGGTGATGGGCGAATGGGCCAGCGTGAGTCCGGCCGTGCCCGCAATTACAACCTCGCGGCGGCCAGTTTTGGGGCTATGCATAGTTGTCTCCTTGAGGGATGCAGCTTGGTGCTGCTTATCTTTCTAAGCTAAATCAATCCGCCGGCGCAATCAACTGTTATCGCTGCTCGGACGAATTTTATTGAAGCAGTTTTCGATTTCTCCTATCCTCGATGCTCAGGCTTGAGGGGCAAAAACGATGAGACTAGGTTACTTCACCATGCCGGTGCATCCGGCCGCCCGCAATCCCACCGATACGCTGCGCGAGGACCGCGAGGTGATCATCCTCGCCGATGAACTCGGCTATCACGATGCCTTCGTCGGCGAGCACCTTACCGACCTGGTCGAGAATGTCACCAACAGCATGATGTTCCTCGCCACGCTGATCCACTCTACTAAGCGGATCAAGCTGGGCAGCGGTACAACCAACCTTTCCCACATGCACCCGGTTCTGGTCGCTGCCCACGCGGCCATGTTTGACCATCTGGCGCAGGGGCGCTTCATCCTCGGCGTCAGCCCCGGCGCCCTACCCTCGGACGCTGAAGCGTTGGGCATCTTCACCGAAGACCGCAACAAGATGTTTGCCGAGTCGATCGAGATCATCACACGGCTCTGGGCTTCTAATCCCCCGTTTGATATCGACCTGCCTGATAACCGGTTCAAGGTCTCGACCAAACTGACCTACGACGAAATATCCAACACTGGGATGATGATCAAACCGTTCCAGTCTCCCAGGCCGGAGATCGTCGGCACGGTGGTCGCCCCCTTTTCCAAGGGTGTGATCGCGATGGGCGAGAAGGACTTCCACCCCATGTCAGCCAACTTCCTGTTCGACAGGTGGCTGGCATCCCACTGGGAAAACTACTCCCAAGGCAAACAGAACGTGGGACAGGTCGCGAGCCGAAGCGACTGGCGCGTGGCGCGCACCATCATGGTCAACGACGACGAAAAGGTCGCGCGCCGTTACGGCCGAGAGTCCGAACAAAGCCCGTACCGCTTCTACTACCGCAACCTGGGCTATAAGCTGCGCAAGGGGAAACGCGACGCTGTTTTCACCCATGACGGTATGACGCCCGACAGCCCGGTGCCGCTAGACAACATCGTCAACGAGCTGGTGATCGCGGGCGGCGTCAACGAGGTGGTCGACGCCATCCTCGCGCTCAATGAAAAGCTGGGTGGCTTCGGCGAGTTGGTCTACGCTGGCCTGGATTGGACAGACCCCGTGCTTGCCCGCAGATCCATGGTCCTGATGGCCGAAGAGGTGATGCCGCGCGTTAACGCAGCGCTTCGCAACTGACTCGACACACGCAGTCGGCAGACCGCCCAGCGCAGTCGATACGCTGTCGTAGCATCAAGGAGGGCGCCCCCGGCCGGAAGGCCCGGCTCGATACGAAGTAATCCGCTGGCCAAAAACTAGGGTTTGTACGGCGTATCCCCCGGCGAGCGGTCGTACCAGCGTCTTTGGAATCAGGCCCGTCAGAGGCCTGACGGTAGCGCCCTAACCCGTGCTCACCGGATCCAACCAGAAAGGAGACAATCATGTGACGTTTGATTGGCGCAGCCTGCGCGGCTGTCGCGATGGCATTGGCGGCGGTTCCCGCTGTAGCCCAGGAAAACGTGTTCGGACCCAAATGGGTTGGGCATTCCCGAGCAATACTGGCCTCCTGGAGCCCGCTCAACCCCGACTGGTGGAAATAATCCGCACGATGTCGGGTGGCTCGATCGATGTTCGAGGTTTTGAACCCGGCGCGCTCGTCCCGGCCAACCAATACCTCGATGCCGTCGGCAACGGCTCCCTGGATATGGCCTTCACCGTTTCGGAATTCTGGACCGGTAAGGACATCGCCTTCGCCCTATACGGCGCAGTACCGTTTGGCCCGGAGGGCGGCGAGTATATCGCTTGGATCAAGCACGGCGGCGGCGAAGCGCTCATGAAAGAGCTGCACGCGAAATACGGCGTCGAGGTCATCCCCTGCGGATTGATATCGCCGGAGGCATCGGGACGGTTCCGCAAGGAAATCAAGTCCCTCGACGATCTGAAGGGCCTCAAGATGCGCTTTTTGGCACTGGGCGCAAACGTCTCTGGCCCCAAGAAACCGAACCAGCCTTGGGCTACGAAGCCCGGGTAGCCCGATTCGGCCACGGCAGGGGTCACAGGTTCGAACCCTGTGCCGTCCACCAAAATCCGTCGCAAAAACAGGCATGGAGCTGCCGATGCCGGCCTCAAAGCGCGCACGGACTGCTCGCTCATACGCCGCGGCCCAACGCCGCAAAGCGAGCCAGATGGAAGTCGGCGTCGCCATGCTGCTGTGCAATCAATGTCAGGCGCCGGAAGGTGTGCGACGCTTTCAAGGCGTCGGTCATACCAATACCACCGTGTAGCTGAACTGTCTCGTGCGAAACCAGCCGCGCCGCGTCGGCAACCTTGATCATGGCCGCTGATACGCAACGCGCGCGCTCACCTGCATCGGGTTCGCCGTCGACTTTCGAACACGCCAGATAGCTCATAGAGCGTGCCTGCTCCATGCTGATCACCATCTCGACCATGCGATGCTGTAGGGCCTGGAAGCTGCCGATCGGCGCGCCAAACTGTTTATGTGTCTTTAAGTATTCGAGCGTGGTGTCGTTCGCATACTGCATCGCACCGACGGCCTCAGAGCAAAGCAGTGCTGTAGCAAAATCGAGAGATTCGTCGATGGCGGGTAGGGCTTTCCCTTCAGCGCACAGCAGCGCGTCAGCGCCAACGCGTACGCCTGTCAGCGCCACGTCAGCCGCACGTTGACTGTCGAATTGCTGGTATGCCGTCATGGCGACACCCGGAGCTTGCGCCGACACTATAAAAAGCCTGATTAGAAACCTGCCTCAGCAGGCTCATCCTGTGAGCTACTGAGCCCGTAATCTGAGTGCTCGTCAACACAGAGCGCTCCGATGTCCAGCCACAAGATCCAGTTCCAGCAAGGCATGTCGATCCCTGAATTCCTCAG
>SYIM01000331.1 GCA_005798775.1 Burkholderiales bacterium | reverse complement strand
GTATCCGCCAGATCGAGGCCAAGGCGCTACGTAAACTGCGACACCCTACGCGGGCCGACAAACTGAAAAGCTTTCTTGAAGGCCAGTAAACCAATTGGTATCAGTCATGTGCCCAGGCGGGGTACCGTTTCGCTTTTCCGTCTGGACATTGATGGCGATGCTGCGCTCTTCGTGACGTTTGATTGCGCGGCTTGCTGAGTGGTGAGTAGCAGCGGACATTTCGGCGCAGGGGTTGCCGCTGCTCTGGGTGCAGTGCTGATCTGGGGATTCCAGATTCCCATCGGCAAGCAGGTCCTCGCGCAACTCGACGGCTTTTCGCTGGGCTTGCTGCGGTACGTGATCGCCATGGTCGGCTTTGTTGCGCTGCTGGTCTGGAAAGAGGGATGGGTGGCGGTCTCGCCGGTTGGACATTTCCGTGTTTTGTCGGTCGCCGGTGGGGTTGGTATTGCAGGATCAGTGATGCTGGTGTTTGCCGGCTTGACACTCACTCGACCCGAGTCGGCGGCCATTATCGGAGCGTTGCAACCCGCCATTGCTGTTTTGGCTCAGTGGCTGCTCGAACGCCGCCGTCCTGAACGTTTCACCCTGGCATGCATCACGGTCGCTTTTCTGGGCGTCATGCTTGTGGTGACGCGCGGCGGGGCTGCATTTGCGACCGACACGTCGATCACGGTTGATGAGTTTGTTGGCAATACACTGGTGTTTCTCGGCTCGATCGCCTGGGTGACGTATTCGGTATCGACACGTTCGATTTCGCACTGGTCGAGCGCGCGAATCTCGGCACTTACCTGCCTATTCGGCGTGGCGGCTACCGTACCCGTATGGTGGGTCGCTCATCTAGCAGGTGCCACCTACTTCCCAGCGAGCTTGGACAATGCACTCATCGGAAAAATTGCGTTTCTCGCGATATTCGGAGCGCTGGTGGCGATTTTTCTCTGGAACATCAGCCTGCGCCGAATCGGCGCGCTCAATTCGGTACTGCTCAGCAACCTCACGCCGGTGGTGGCGTTTGGCCTTCTCGCGGTGATGGGAGCGAACTTCACCTCAGTTGAATTGGTGGGTGCTTCGCTCGTGGTGCTCGCTCTGGGGGCGAATAATCTTCATCAGCGCCGGCTTCGATTCGCGTCTGACAGCGCTTAGTACACCCGGAAATCAGTCGCCGGTCTACAATCCGCGTTGCGGGCCTCTAGCTCATGCGTGGTTAGAGCAGCGGACTCAGAATCCGTTGGTGCCGGGTTCGACTCCCGGGGGGCCCACCCATCTCGCGGGAGGACGCCCGTCAAAGCGCTCTGGCCGCCCTTTCCGGAGAAGGCGCTAAGCGCGCCTGCCCTGGACAGCGTGATCAACCGGTCCCTCAGGCGGGGTTGGGGTTGGTTGTAATGAGAAACTGATCTTTGGTGGCGCCCTGCGCGATTTTCTGTGCAAGCCACACCGGGGGCCGACCGCGGCCTGTCCAGGTAGCACTACTGTCTGGATCGCGAAACTTCGGCGCCACCGTTAATTTCGGTTTGGCGGCACTTCGACGACGACCCTTGGTCGCGGTTTTTGCGCGAGGGCCGGCAGCAACCAGATCTTGAGCTGAAACCCCCAGTTTTTTCATGTAGGCTTTGACGCGCTCCATCGCGCGGACTTTTTTGGTGTCGCGGGCAGATTCGAGCGCTTTTGCTTGCGCCTCGAGGCGCGCGATCTGTTTCTTGATTGCTTCGTAACTACGAGCCATGATTTTGATCCAGACTAAAGGTGACAGATCCTCGAATCTATCAGATTAGTGTTTTTCGATGCAACAAATCGATGAACAAAGGGGATTTCGGATTGAGCTCCAGCCAGTATTTTGATTGCGATATATTGTTGGCAATGACTTTGAATTAGTACTCCAAGTCATTGATTGAAGGGAGTTTGTGTTTGTCTATCATTTGAAATTTTCAGCGGCCTGCCACCTGGTGGAATAGTAAACCGCCCACCTGGCCCCCTATGCCTGAACCGGCCCAATCGGGTTACGGGTAATTGATATTTCATCGATATCTGGTTGCCCTCCGAACGCGCGATAAATCGCCAGATCACCGAGAAACACGATCAGTTCCTTGAATGTCCAGCCCGTCGCCCGCACTTCCCTGCGAAAAGAAAGTGAATCAAGAAAAAATAACGTGCCGCTGGCGGGTCATTCTTCGGACGCGGATCGATAACCCGGTGCAGCGTCGGCCAGCCGCGCTGCAGTCCTGAATCGAGAAGTCCGGTCTTCAACCCGTTGGCAGTCGCGAATTTCTGCAGCAACTCGGGCCACGATAATCGGGTCGCTACCAGATTCCGATAGGGATCAAATCCATCAGACAGCAACTCGCCACGGCGGGTCGGTCACGGAAAGATCTGTTCAATCGATTATCGAGCCCGGTCGAATTCCTGTCCTACCATTCGGATCCCGCGAGTTCGAGCGTGGCAGAAGCGAGCCGCAGGCCGGCAGGGCAAGATAAATAAGCACAGCCGTCGACAGGCGGGCGAGCGGGCAGCGCACAGGGTTGATCGTCATCGCCCGATGATGCGGTGTTGCGCGCAATCGAGGGGTGCGTGATCAGCGATGCTTTTTGGCATCACTCAACCACGGTTGCGCGTCCGATCATCAGGGGATCGTTTTGTCTGGCGTCGATCTGAGCGCACAATAGTGGGTTAGTCCAATTTAACCAAGCCCCGAGTCGGGTCCGCTCGGTCAAGCGCCATTGCCGAGGTTTGCCCCTGGTGATTGACCCGGTCGGTGGGTCAGGTTAATGACCTGAGACGCGGCCGGCAAAAGCGCGATCGATCAGCGAACGACCAGCGAGCGATCAGCATGCGTACCCGAATACCCCCAGGCGAAGGCCCTCCCGCGTGAACACCACCCCTTCCGTCGCTCAAGAACCGTCCCCGCTGCTGCCCGGTGACAACGCGCCGGCGGTTCCATCCGCAGGCGCGGACCCGGCCATCACCTTCCAGTCCTTTGGGCTGGCGGAACCCATCCTGCGAGCAGTTCATGAAATGGGTTATCGCGAGCCCACGCCGATTCAGGCGCAGGCGATTCCGGTGGTGATGCAGGGTTATGACGTGATGGGGGCGGCACAGACGGGTACCGGTAAGACAGCGGGATTTGCGCTTCCTATCCTTCAGCGTCTGCTGCAGCATGCCAACCCGAGCGCCTCGCCTGCGCGGCATCCTGTGCGGGCGCTGATCCTTGCCCCGACGCGAGAACTCGCCGACCAGATTTACGCAAATGTTCGCGAATACGCGCGTCACAGCCACTTGCGCAGCGCCGTAGTGTTTGGCGGCGTGGACATTGCGCCGCAGATCGCGGCGCTCCGCCAGGGTTGCGAGGTGCTGATCGCCACGCCAGGGCGGCTGCTCGACCACCTGGGCCAGCGCACGGTCACCCTCGCGCAAGCTGAAATCCTGGTGCTTGACGAGGCAGATCGAATGCTGGACATGGGCTTCCTGCCCGATATCCAGCGGATCATCAATGTATTGCCGGCCAAGCGGCAGAACCTCATGTTCTCGGCAACCTTCTCCGAAGAGATCCGCAAGCTCGCCGCCAGTTTCCTCAAAAATCCGATTTTGATTGAAGTGGCGCGTCGCAATGCGGCTGCCGACAACGTTGAGCAAGTCGTCTACCGGGTGGCCGACACAGAGTCCAAGCGTGCGGCCGTGGCGCAACTCGTGCGCGATCGCGCCATCAGCCAGGTCATCGTGTTCACCAATACCAAGATCGGTGCCAGCCGACTGGCGCGTCAACTCGAGCACGATGGGCTCAATGCCAGCGCTATCCACGGCGACAAGTCGCAGCAGGAGCGCCTCGCCACACTGGAAGGCTTCAAAAAAGGTGAGGTGAGCGTGCTCGTGGCAACCGATGTGGCTGCGCGCGGGCTCGATATCGTCGAACTGCCCGCAGTCATCAACTACGACTTGCCCTACAGTCCGGAAGATTATGTGCATCGAATCGGTCGCACGGGTCGCGCAGGCGCAAGCGGTCTCGCCTTGTCGCTCATGACGGGCACTAATGACGAACGGCTGCACCAGGATATTGAGAAACTCCTCAGGCGCAAGCTCGAGGTGCATACGCTGGTGGTTCAACGCCTGGCCTCGGATGACACCGAGCGCGCTGGACGTCAACGGGACTTCGATGACCGCCCCCGTCGCGGCCGCGACGAGCGCGTGGCGAGGTCTCCTGATCGCCGGGCATCAACGCCCACTGGGGTCAACGTTGACCCTTTCTTTCTTAAACCCTATGAGCCGGCTGCGCCAGAATTGGGAGCGGCGGAACCGCCGTCAGCGGCGCCTGCGCGAACCGGGGGGCGCCCCGCGCCTCGGGTTGCTGTGCTTTTGGGGGGAGAACCCCTCAAGCGTTAACCGGAGGGCGCGTCGCCTGATGATGCCGCCTGGCGGGTGGCCGCACGCAGATAGGCGCTCGTTGCCCAGCGCTCGGTGGCGCGGTCCCAAAAGGTGGTCAGCGAATCGGTTTCAATCGGTTCCAGGCCAAGGTGCTTCATGGCGTGGTTCAACACTCGAACCGGTTGCGCGAGGTCGATCGGCGCTGCGCCCGTCTGTTTGGAAAGCTTCTGACCGTTGGCGGCAAAAACCACTGGCACATGCAGATAGCGGGGCCTGGGTAGTCCCAGCAGCTCTTGCAGGAGGATTTGCCGCGATGTTGACCCCTCCAGATCACACCCGCGCACGACGTCGGTGACTGACTGAGTGCCGTCGTCCACTACCACCGCCAGCTGATAGGCCCAGATGCCATCGGCCCGGTAGACGACGAAATCGCCCACGCTGGACTGAAGGTCTTCATCGTGCATTCGACCGCTACGGTCAGGCCACCTGACCGGGCTGGCCGGTACACGCACTCGCCAGGAGCGCGCGCTGCGTCCGTTGGGTAGCCCGTGACGACAGGTGCCCGGATAGACCCGCTCACGCCCCGGAGGCGCATCACCCGCGTGCGCCGATCGTTTGGTCGCAGCGCCCCGGTCGACGGTGCCCGGTGCGTCCCAATTCAGGCGCGAGTCGGCAAGCTCCGCACGCGTGCACCCGCATGGATAGACCTGCCCCGCTGCCCGGAGTCGATCGAACGCTGCCGCGTAGTGGGCTCTCCCCGCGCTCTGAAAGCTCGGCTCGCCAGTAGGCTGCATACCCAGTCGGCTGAGAACCGCGAGGATGGCTTCGGCGGCGCCCTTCTGCACGCGAGGGGTGTCGATATCTTCAATGCGCAGCAGCCACCGACCCTGGTGGGCGCGGGCATCGAGGTAACTTGCGAGCGCGGCAACCAGCGATCCGGCGTGAAGCGGACCGGTAGGCGAGGGCGCGAACCGACCGATGTAGCCAGTGGCTACGATCGGTTCAGGGACGGTCGATGGACTGAACTGGGTCATGCGGCAGGGGTCCGGCAAATCAGCCTTCGCATCGTCGGCTTCTTTCCGTTCACGATCCGCTCGTCTTTACACTAATGCAATGTTCAACCCTTGTATTCCGGAATGAAGGCATTCCGGACTCATGAATGGTGCGCGCCCATGTTCACGATCCGACGTTCCGACGAGCGCGGCCTGGCCGATTTGGGCTGGCTTAAATCGCGGCACAGCTTCTCGTTTGCCTCGTATCAAGACCCTGCGCATGTGAACTTTGGTCCTCTTCGGGTGATCAATGAAGACTGGATCGCGCCCAGCACGGGCTTTGGCATGCATGGTCATCGTGACATGGAGATCATTACCTACGTGCTGGACGGAGCAATTACTCACCGTGACAGCATGGGCAACTCGTCTGTGATCCGGGCGGGAAGCATTCAGAAAATGAGCGCTGGAACCGGTGTGATGCACTCAGAACACAATAGCGAGCCCGCCAGCACCACCCACATGCTGCAGATCTGGATCATGCCGGATCGTCTGGCGGTCGAGCCCGGCTACCAGGAGCGTCTGATCGATGATAAGTCGCGCCGCGGTCGACTCGCGCTCATCGTCTCCGGTAGCGAGGAAGACGGAGTGGTGCACATTTCCCAGGACGTGCGTCTGTGGGCCGGGCGCTTTGATGATACCGAGCAGGAGCGGCGCACGCTCAATCCCAGCCGCCGGAGTTATGTTCACGTGGCCCGAGGCGCGCTTCACGTCAATGGCAGGCCGCTTGGTGCGGGCGATGCAGCGATGCTGATTGAAGAACCCGAGCTCACGCTTGAATCGGGCCTTGCGGCCGAAGTACTGGTTTTCGATCTGCCCTGACCCAGGAAACACGCATCATGTCGCTTGTCGTCATTGCCTACCACTCCGGCTACGGCCACACGCGCCAGGTTGCGCAGGCGCTTCGGAAGGGCGCCGCATCAGTCACCGGCACGCGAGCCGAATGGCTCGATGTGAGCATCATCGACGATCAAGGCTGGGAGCTGCTGGCCGAAGCCGACGCGATTGTCTTTGGTGCGCCCACTTACATGGGCGGGCCCTCGGGCGTCTTCAAGACCTTCGCTGACGCGACTTCCCGTACCTGGTTCTCCCAGGTCTGGAAGGACAAACTGGCGGGCGGCTTCACGTGCTCGCTTGCCATGAGCGGCGATAAATACTCAACCCTGATGTATTTCGTCACACTTGCGATGCAGCACGGCATGGTCTGGGTGGGTAGTGCCATGATGCCTTCGGCCACAGCGGGTGCGCCCGAGCAGATGAACCGGATTGGTTCGACGATCGGCGTCATGGCGCAGGCGGATAACCTGCCACCCGAGCAGAGCCCGCCCCAGGGCGATCTGGATACGGCGTACGCCTACGGTGAGCGGATCGCGATGTTTGCGCGCGCACGCGCGCGCTGAGTGCGCGCCCAGCCGGCGCGAAGTCTGCGCTGGCCCTGTGCCGAGCCGGTGTGCTGTCTGCCGAGGCCGTTCCGGCGAGCGCGCCGCCGGCGCTTTGCATCGATCAGCGCGGCGAGCTTCGCGTGGCCAGGGTATTGACAATCAGTGCCGCAAGCACCACCACGCCGCCTTGCAACGTGGCGACGGGCGTGGCCTCACCTACGAATAGCCACGCCCAGAGCGGGCCCAGAACCACTTCGAGGAGCGCGATCAACGCCACTTCATGTGGCGCCAACCAGGCGAGCGCACGCACCATCAGCCAGCATGGCAGCGCCAGCTGAAAGGCGCCAAGGAAGGCGAGAATGAGGAGATCCCGTCCGCTGGTGGCAAGCGGCCAGGCGAGCGGTAGCATGGCCGCGCACGAGATCAGCGCGCCCAGCAGAACTGCCGGGGCGAGATCGAGTTCGGCATGAACCCGCCTGAGGGTGACCAGGTTGATGGCGGAGGCGAGCGGTACGCCGAGTCCGATGAGAATGCCCGTGAGGCCATCGACCGAGATCGCCTCGTGCACCATCCACCAGATCCCTGCGCCGGCTGCGATGATCGCCGCCCAGGTGATGAGGCGAATGGTCTGGCCGAGAACAATGCGGGCAAGCAGCGCCGCAAGGAGCGGCGACAGCCCGATTACCAGGAGCGTGTTGGCGACGCTGGTCTTCGTGAGCGCGATCATGAAGCAGGTGAACATCACTGCCCACATCAAACCGGAGAACAGGCCGGTCCATCCCATTTTGAGCACCGTCCCGACCGGCCGGCCGCGCTCCTGCACAGTCAGGATCAACAGCATGGCAGTGGCGCAAAAAAGGCTGCGCCAGAAACTCAGTTCGAACCCGCGGGCGTTTTCCAGCATTCGGGTAAGCGCCCCGGCGCTGCTCCAGAGCACGGCGCAACCCACCATCAGCCATGCGGCGCCACGGGGCGAGGCGGGGAAATTCACACTGGTCTTCCAAATCGGAGAGCGGAAACCACTGGGCAGTGGGCGCAAGGTGAGCGCATGCTTTCTCTGGAGGCTTTTAAAATTGGCGAGGCTACAGCCGAGGTCTGGTATGCACAGCGAATGTATGTTGCCACACCGCTGATCGGTCAGGCGGGTAGAATTTCGGGGGATGAGCATTCCCGGTTTCGTCCACTTGCGGATCCATACCGAATATTCCATCAGCGACTCGATCGTTCGCATCGACGCGCTGGTGGAGGCTGCGCAGGCCGATCAGCAGCCGGCGCTCGCCATGACCGATCTCGCCAACCTGTTCGGCTGGGTGAAGTTCTACAAAGCTGCGTGCGCCGCTGGGATCAAGCCGATCTGCGGGGTCGATGTCTGGATCACCAACGAAACCGAGCGCGACCGGCCGTATCGGATGCTGCTGCTAGCGCGGAATGCCGCCGGGTATCTGCGCCTGTGCGCGCTGCTGAGCCGCGCCTGGCTGGAGAACGAATACCGCGGACGGGGGGAAATCCGGGCCGAGTGGTTCGATGAACCCGCTGCCGATGGCGGCCGTGCGGGGGACGGTCTGATCGCGCTGTCAGGAGCGCATCACGGCGAGATTGGGCAGGCACTCCTCACGGGCAGTCTCGCGCAGGCGACCCCGGCGGCACTGCGCTGGGCGCAGCGTTTCCCCGGCGCGTTCTATCTCGAGGTGCAGCGTACCGAGCAGCCCGAGTCAGCGACGCAAACGATTGCCGCTGCACGGCTGGCCGCCCGGCTTGACCTACCCCTGGTTGCCACGCAGCCGGTTCAGTATCTCCTCACCGATGACTTCCGCGCGCATGAGGCGCGGGTCTGTATCGCGGAGGGTGAGATCCTCGCCAATCCGCGTCGGTCGCGGCGCTTTGACGGGGCCATGCACTTCCGGTCGCAGCAGGAAATGGCCGAGTTGTTCGCCGATCTTCCCTCCGCGCTCCAGAACAGTGTTGAGATTGCCCGGCGCTGCAGTGTGCCCATGACCTTGGGCAAGCCCCGCCTGCCGCGCTACCCGGTACCTGACGGGGTCACGCTCGACCAGCACATGCGCGACCTGTCGCTCGAAGGGCTGCAGCGCCGCCTCGGGGCCGATGTCGCGGCTGACCGATGGGAGACGTATCACCATCGGCTCGATTACGAGTGCGACACCATCGAGAAGATGGGCTTCTCGGGATACTTTCTGATCGTGTCCGACTTTATCAACTGGGCCAAGCGGAACAATGTTCCCGTCGGCCCTGGGCGCGGATCGGGGGCGGGTTCCATCGTGGCCTGGGCGCTCGGCATTACCGATCTTGATCCCATCCCGTACGCGCTCCTGTTCGAGCGGTTTCTGAACCCCGAGCGCGTG
>SYIM01000330.1 GCA_005798775.1 Burkholderiales bacterium | reverse complement strand
GAACGCGCCGTAGTCAGTGATGTTCTTGACCGAACCGGTGACGGTAGCGCCCTCGTGAAGCATCTCGAGGAGTTTCGCGCGCTCTTCGCCCTGGGTAAGTTCAAGGATGGCGCGGCGCGACAGCACCACGTTATTGCGCTTGCGGTCGAGCTTGATGACTTTGAAATCGAGCGTCTTGCCTTCAAACGGCGTGGTGTCTTTGACCGGTCGCGTATCAATGAGCGAACCCGGGAGAAACGCACGGATACCGTTGGTCATGACGGTGAGGCCGCCCTTCACCTTGCCGGTGATGGTGCCCGAGACCGACTCGCCGGTTTCGAGGGCCTTCTCCAGGCTCACCCACGCGGCAAGCCGCTTGGCGCGGTCGCGCGACAGGCGGGTTTCGCCGTAGCCGTCTTCCAGGGAGTCGATCGCCACCGAAACGAAATCGCCCTCGGCCACATCAATCTCGCCACGGTCGTTATGGAATTCTTCAATGGGGATGAAGCTTTCCGACTTCAGACCCGCATTGACGACCACATAGTTGTGATCGATGCGCACCACCTCGGCGGTGATGACCTCGCCCTGGCGCATTTCCTGCCGCTTGAGCGATTCTTCGAACAGGTCGGCAAAACTTTCGGTAGTAGTCAAAATGATTTCCAGATAAAGCACGCCGAACAACCGTCTCCGAGGCGGTCAACGGAAAACCGGTGACAACGCCCCTGGTGCCCGCAGCGAAAACTCGCAGCGCACCCGGATCACGGCAACCCAGCGGAGTTGACGATTAACCGCCCGAGGACGGTCCCCTTTCAGAACTCTTGCCGCGCTGCGCGCATCGCAAGCCCAGTGGCCGACCACCGACCAAGCACCGCCTGAACGGTTTGCGCCACCGTAAGCGGAGTGGAATCGAGGACAACCGCTCCTTCTGCGGCAACGAGCGGTGCGTGAGTTCGTCCGGCGTCGCGGGCATCACGCGCGCGCAAATCGCTCAAAAGGTCTTTGAGGTTAGCAGAAAACCCCTTTTCGATCAACTGTTTATAACGCCGCTCGGCGCGCGCTTCAGCGCTTGCCGCGAGGAATACCTTGAGCGACGCGTCGGGGAACACGACACTCGCCATGTCGCGGCCATCGGCGACCAACCCCGGGGCTCGTCGGAAATCACGCTGACGATCGAGCAAGGCGGCACGTAACGCCCCCAAGACTGCGATCCGCGACGCCGCCTCGCCCACGGCCTCGGCCCGGATCGCATCGGTCACCTCATTGCCCGCCAGCAGCATCCGTCCCCCGGAAAATTCGACCGGCAGGTTCGCTGCGAGACCCGCCAATGCAGCCTCGTCATCCAGCGCCACGCCTGCGCGGCGCGCAGCCAGAGCAGTCAGGCGGTAGAGTGCGCCCGAGTCAAGGTAATGCCAACCGAGCGCGTCGGCCACGCGCTGCGCGACCGTACCCTTGCCCGACGCCGTGGGTCCGTCTATGGCGATGACCGGGACCGTGCCTGTCACGCGTCAGTCTCGCGAATCGACAGGCCTGCCCCAGCCGACAGCGCAACGAAGCCTGGAAACGATGTGGCGACGTTTAGCGTGTCATCAATACAGATCGGCCCGCCCGCGCGAAGCGCTGCCATCGCAAACGCCATTGCGATCCGGTGATCACCGTGTGAGGCCACTGAACCGGCCGAGAACACGGACCCGGTGTGTTGCCCACGACCCTCGATGATCATGCCGTCGGGTGTCGCCTGTGCATGAACCCCGAGCGCACGCAGCCCGTCGGCCATCACTGCGATACGGTCCGACTCTTTCACCCGAAGTTCCTCGGCACCGGTCACCACCGTGCGGCCATCCGCGCACGCAGCCGCCACGAAAAGCACAGGAAATTCATCAATCGCAAGCGGCACCAGTTCGGGCGGCACATCGATGCCGCGAAGCCGCGACGCACGCACCCGCAAATCGGCCACTGGTTCGCCGCCGACCTTGCGCTCGTTGATACGCTCGATATCGGCACCCATCAGCGCCAGGATATCGAGCACACCGGTACGAGTGGGATTGACGCCGACGTGTTCAAGGAACAGATCCGATCCGGGTGAAATCGACGCGCCAACCAGAAAGAACGCCGCCGATGAAATGTCAGCCGGCACATCAATATCGGTCGCGGTGAGCGCCTGGCCACCGCGAATGCGGACGGTGGCGCCTTCGCGGCTGAGTTTCACGCCGAAGCCCTCGAGCATGCGCTCAGTGTGGTCGCGTGTGGGGGCCGGTTCGGTCACCACGGTCTCGCCTTCGGCATGGAGCCCCGCGAGCAGAAGCGACGATTTGACCTGCGCGCTTGCCATCGGCATTGGATATTCGATGCCCTTTAACGCGTCCACCACCGGTTCGATTCGCACGGGCGGGCGCCCCTCACTGGTCTGGATGCGCGCCCCCATTCGAGCAAGCGGATCCGCCACCCGACGCATCGGGCGTTTGGACAGACTCTCGTCGCCAATCAGCGTGCAACCGAAACGCTGACCCGCCAGAAGGCCGATCAGGAGCCGCATCGCGGTGCCGGCATTACCGCAATCGAGCGGACCGGAAGGCGCGCGCAGTCCGCCGGGCCCCACGCCGTGCACCACCACGCGGCCATGATCGGGCCCGTCGATCCTCACGCCCAGCGCACGGAACACATTCATGGTGGAGATCGCATCCGCGCCCTCGAGAAAACCGCTGACATGGGTCGTGCCGCAGGCAATTGCGCCCAGAATGATGGAACGGTGCGAGATGGACTTGTCACCCGGTACTCGGATACGTCCCTGCAAACGGCCCCCGGGTTGAACATCGAATCGTCGGGTCATGCGCGGTTCCTTCGCTTCAGGTCAGCCAAGCCGACGCCGCCAGCGGCTTGCGGCCTCGAGAGATTCGACCAGCGTGATGCGGTCGCGCGCTTCGATCGCAACGATGATGCGATCGAGTTCAGTGCGGTAGCGCGCCGCCGATTCGAGCACCGCATCGGCGTTGTCGAGCAGAATACCGGCCCAGAGTTCGGGGGAAGACGCGGCGATACGGCTGGTATCGCGAAGGCCGCCGCCAGAAAATTCGATTGCAGAGTCCGCCAGCGCACCACGCCCGATCGCCGCGCCGAGCGCAAAGGCCACCGCATGCGGCCAGTGGGAGACTTCCGCAAACAGCCGGTCGTGCGCATCGGGCGACATTTCAGAGATCACGGCGCCGGTCGGCTCCAGGAACTGGCGCAGCGCCGCGCAGTGCGTACGCTGATCGTCGTTGACCGGACAGAGCACCCAGCGGCGACCGCGGAAGAGGTCGGGATTGGCAGCGTCGGGGCCGCTGCGCTCAGACCCCGCGATGGGGTGACCCGCTACATATCGGGAGAAGGCCGAACCAAAGGCTGCGCGGGCTGATTCGACAACACTTCGCTTGGTGCTTCCGCAGTCGGTGATGCGGGTGTCAGGACCCAGCGCCGGCGCGATCTGGGCCATGAGCGAGCCCATGACGGGAACGGGCGCAGCAAACACCACCCAGTCGGCCCCCCGGACCGCGGCCACGGCATCGGTGAAGGCCTCATCGACCAATCCGATTTCCCGCGCCCGCGCCGCATCGCCGCCGGGCGCATAGCCCACCAGCGTGGCGGTGACCCCGCGCGCGCGCAGCGCCGCAGCGAGCGAGCCACCGATCAGGCCAATGCCGAGAATTGCAATTCGCACAGTAACGACTCAGCCCGCCTGACTCATCACTTTAGCGAGCGCGGTCAGCAGCCGGTCGTTTTCCCGAGGCAGGCCCACCGAAACGCGCAGCCACTCGGGCAGGCCATAGCCGCCCACCGGCCGCACGATGACGCCCTGGCGAAGTAATCCCTCATAGACCGCGTCGGCATTACCCACCCGCACCAACACGAAGTTGCCGTGCGACGGCACAAATTGCAAACCGAGCGCGGTAAAGCCCGACTGAAGCTTCACCAGCCCATCACGATTGAGCTGGTAGCTGCGCTCGACGAACGCATCATCAGCAATGGCAGCGATTGCTGCCGCCTGGGCCATGGAGTTGGTATTGAACGGCTGGCGGATCCGGTTCATCAGATCGGCGAGTTCAGCCTGTGCGAGGCCAAAACCCACCCTCAGCCCCGCCAACCCGTACACCTTGGACAGCGTGCGCGATAGAATGAGATTCGGATATTCACGCACCCACCGGGTGGAATCGAAACGCAGCGCCGGATCAAGGTATTCGTTGTAGGCCTCATCGAGCACCACCACCACCTGCTGCGGTACCTGCTTCAGGAACCCCTCGATACGCGCAGCCGGTAGAAACGTGCCGGTAGGATTATTGGGGTTGGCGATGAACAGCATCCGGGTATCGGGCGCAATAGCTTTGAGCATCGCTTCGAGGTCGTGACCATGGTCGCGCGCAGGCACCACAAGGGCGCGGGCGCCGACCGCATGCGTGGCTAGCGCATACACCGCAAATGAATACTGCGAATACACCGCTGAAGTGCCCGGCTGCAGGATCGCGTGGGCGGCGATTTCGAGTACGTCGTTCGAACCATTACCCAGCGTGATCCAGTCGGCTGGCACCGCATAGCGCGAAGCGATTGCGGCCTTCAGTTCGAACCCGTTGGCATCGGGATAGCGGCCCAGCTCGCTCACCGCGGCCATCATTGCCTGGCGCGCCGATTCGGGCATTCCCAGAGGATTTTCGTTGGACGCGAGTTTAACGATCTCGGCCTCGTTCAGACCGTATTCGCGAGCCAGCTCGGAGACGGGCTTGCCGGCCTGATAAGGCGCCATGCTGCGGACGTAGTCAGGGGACTGGAACTTCATCGGAATCACTCTCCGGAAACGGGCCGGGTTCGGGGTGGAACTTGGGCAGACTGACCGAGCGCACGGGGATATGACCCAAGCACCTTGAAAAACGCTGCATGGTCGCGGATATCAGCAAGTGCGGCCGCCACCGGCGGATCGTCCTGATGCCCGAGCAGGTCAATATAAAAGTAATACTCCCAGCTCCCCTGCCGGGCAGGCCTCGATTCGAACCGCTTCATCGACACGCCGTGTCGCGCGAGCGGCTCGATCAGCGCGTGCACGGCGCCGGCCCGGTCGGGCACCGAAAGAATCAGTGAGGTCTGATCGGCGCCCGAAGCACCGCATCGGTAGCGACCCACAATCACGAAGCGCGTGCGGTTGGACGGATCATCCTGGATGCCCGCGTCCGCAATGGAGAGGCCGTACAGCGCCGCTGCGGTCTCGGCAGCGATTCCACCCACGGTAGCATCGAGCGAGGCAAGTCTCGCGCCCTCGGCATTGCTCGACACCGGTACCCGCTCGACCCCAGGAAGATTCCGATCTAGCCAGCCCGTGCACTGCGCGAGCGCCTGCGGATGCGCGCAGACCCGCACAATGCCCTCGCGGCCTCCCGAGCGCGTCATCAAGTTATGGCGAACATCCACCGCGGTTTCGCCCAGGATCGCGAGCGGCGTCTGCAGCATCAGATCCAGTGACCGATTGACCGCCCCCTCGGTGGAATTCTCAACCGGCACCACGCCGAAATCAGCGTTGCCGGCTTCAGTGCTGCGAAACACCTCGTCAATGCTCTGACATGCCACCGGCTCCACCCCGTGTCCGAAGTGCGCGAGAAGCGCCATCTCGGAAAACGTGCCGGGCGGACCCAGATACGCGACGCGCAGGCGCCGCTCGAGCGCCCGGCATGCTGACATCACCTCACGCCAGATCGACTGGAGCGCAGCACCGGGAAGTGGGCCCGCCGAGGCGCCCAGGCGGCCCAGAATCTGCGCTTCCCTCTCGGGGCGATAGACCGGTGCGCCGGTACGGTGCTTGAGTTCGCCCACCCTCAGAACGATTCTCGCCCGCTGATTGAGCAGATCAAACAGCTGGCGATCCACCGTATCGATCTGCTCGCGCAGCGCCGCCAGTTCGGGATCGGGCACAGCTCCGGAGGCCGGAGCGGTGGACCTGTCCAGCGCTGGTGGCTCGCGATCGGTTTGAGAACTCATGGGGTCGTCTCCCAACGATGGGGTGTCAGACTGTGGTCGCCGCGCGCAAGGCCGCCGACCGCTTGGCGCGTCAGGCCGGGGGGGGCTTGGGACCGCCCGCGGGGTCATCGCCCGCCTGATCGGCCGAGGCGCCGTCACCCGCCGGATCACCCGCCTGATCACCCGCGACATCGGCTGCGGCATCCGCCGCCGCATCCGATTCAACCACCCGCTGAACACCCGACAACCGGTTACCGTCATCGACTGCGATCAGTGTGACGCCCTGCGTGGCGCGCCCCATCAGCCGCACTTCCGATACCCGGGTACGAACCAGCACGCCGCCGGTGGTGATGAGCATGATTTCATCGGTTTCATCGACCAGCACTGCGCCCACCACGCGGCCATTCCTCTCGGTGGTCTGGATAGCGATCATGCCCTTGGTGCCGCGACCATGCCTCGTGTATTCCGCGATCATGGTGCGCTTGCCGTAGCCGTTTTCGGTTGCGGTGAGCACCGACTGCGCCTCGCTTTCCGCGACCAGCATCGAAATCACGTGCTGGCCTTCCTCGAGCATCATGCCGCGCACGCCGCGCGCAGCACGCCCCATCGGTCGCACATCGTTTTCGTCAAAGCGAACCGCCTTGCCCGCATCAGAAAACATCATGACATCGTACGCGCCATCGGTCACCGCCGCACCGATCAGGTAATCACCCTCATCGAGATCGACCGCGATGATGCCAGCCTTCCTGGGGTTGGAAAAATCGGTAAGCGGGGTTTTCTTGACTGTGCCCAGGCTCGTGCCCATGAACACATAATGGGACTCGTCAAAGCCCCGCACCGGCAGCACGACGGTGATCTTCTCGCCTTCGGCAAGCGGGAACAGATTGACGATCGGCCGACCCCGCGCATTACGCGTGCCCTGCGGCACTTCCCAGACCTTGATCCAGTAGACGCGGCCACGGTCCGAAAAACAAAGGATGTACTGATGGGTATTGGCGATGAAGAGTTGGTCAACCCAGTCTTCTTCCTTGGTGGCCGTCGCCTGTTTGCCGCGCCCGCCGCGCCGCTGGGCACGGTATTCGGATAGCGGCTGGCTCTTGATGTAGCCGGAGTGGGAGAGTGTGACCACCATGTCCTGCGGCGTGATCAGGTCTTCGGTGTCGAGCTCGGTGGCGTTCATCTCGATGACCGACCGGCGAGGATTGTTGTACTCGGCCTTCACTGCGGCCAGTTCGTCGGTGATGATCTGGGTGATGCGCTCGGGTCGGGCGAGGATGTCGAGCAGGTCGGTGATTTGGCCGATCACCTCGCGGTATTCCTGCACGATCTTGTCCTGCTCAAGGCCTGTGAGCCGTTGCAACCGCATCTGCAGGATTTCCTGCGCCTGGGTTTCAGACAGCCTGTAAAAATCGCCGTCGAGCCCCCGCCCGGGTTCCAGGCCTACCGGCTGAAACGCGCCGATATCGACGCCCGCGCGCGCGAGCATTTCGCGTGCAATGCCGGCGCGCCAGGCACGCTCCATCAGGCGTTCGCGCGCAATAGGCGGTGTGGGCGAGGCCTTGATCACCTCGATCATTTCATCAACATTAGCGATGGCTACGGCCAGACCCTCGAGCAGGTGGCCGCGCTCGCGCGCCTTGCGCAGATCGAACACCGTGCGCCGGGTGACCACCTCGCGACGGTGCGACAGAAACGCCTCGAGCATCTGCTGAAGATTGAGCAGGCGCGGCTGACCATCAACCAGGGCCACCATGTTCATGCCGAAGGTGTCCTGAAGCTGCGTCTGCTTGTAGAGGTTGTTGAGCACCACCTCGGGCACTTCGCCGCGCTTGAGCTCGATCACCACCCGCATACCCGACTTGTCGGACTCGTCACGGATGTCGGAGATACCTTCGAGCTTACGTTCGTTGACCAGTTCGGCAATGCGCTCAAGCAGTAGCCGCTTGTTGACCTGATAGGGCAGCTCATCAACGATGATCGAACTGCGGTTGCCGCGATCGAGCTCTTCAAAGTGGGTGCGGGCGCGAATGACCACCCGACCACGGCCGGTGCGATAGCCCTCCCGCACACCCGAGATGCCGTAGATGGTGGCACCGGTCGGGAAATCGGGAGCAGGTACCAGCTCGATAAGCTCTTCAATGGTCGCCTCGGAGCGCCGCAACAGCAGCAGGCAGGCGTCGACGATTTCGCCCAGGTTGT
>SYIM01000329.1 GCA_005798775.1 Burkholderiales bacterium | reverse complement strand
TGGCGATCGGGCGGGCGTTGATGGGCAATCCGAGGCTCATCATGGCCGATGAGGTGTCGCAGGGGCTTGGGCCCATTGTGGTGCAGGAGGTGTATCGACAACTCTCCCGAGTCGCAGCCGACGGCGTGGGTGTGCTGCTGGTTGAGCAAAACGCGCGGCTTGCGTTTCAGCTCGCTTCGTATATTTATGTCATGGAGCAGGGATGCGTGGTGAGCGAAGGGCCAGCAGCCGAGTTGTCGAGAAGCGAACATGTTCGAAATGCCTATCTCGGGTTGGATTGAATGACGGCTGCAGTGGTGTATTCAGAGCAGATCGGAGCGATCCGTACCATCACGCTTGATCGACCCCATGTGTTGAATGCCATCGATGATGCGCTGCTTGAGGGGCTTGCCGAAGAATTCCTGGCGGCTGCGCGGGATCCGGACTGTCGTGTGGTGATTCTGCGCGGCGCGGGCCGCGTGTTTTGCGCGGGCGGCGATGTCGCTGATATGCCTTCCCTGCGAACCGAAACCGATTATCGTACGCGGCGACTCGCGGCCGAGCAGGCGGTTGCACGCGCAGTCCGCGAGCTTGATCGGCCGCTGGTTGCGCAGATTCATGGCGCGGCGATCGGCGGCGGCTGCGTACTGGCCGCGCTCTGTGACCTTCGAGTGGCCGCAACGGACACCCGATTCAGTCTTCCCGAAACAGCCTACGGAACCACCGCAAGCCTGGGTGGAATATTCATGCTGACGCGGATCGTTGGCCTGGGGCGAGCCTTTGAGCTGTTGTATCTGGGCGAGCGCTTTACCGCCGAGCGCGCGTTTGAAATCGGTCTTGTTAACCGGGTGGTGGACGCGATTGATTTGGATGCTGAGGTCAGCCGACTCGCGACGCGGCTCGCAGATCAGTTCCCCCGCGAGATGATGCTGACGCGACGTGCGATTCTCGACGGCCTTGATCTGGAGTTTTCACTCGCGGCTCGCCTAGAGACCGAGGCGGCGATGACCGCGCACCTGAGTGGAGATGTGGTGGAGGGATTCAAGCGTGCGCGCGTCCGGATGCGCGCGTCCAAGGGCAACCACTCGTGACAAGCGATAGCGCCCGCCTTGGCGATCTTCCGAGGGCTGCCGCGCAGCGCTTCGGTTCGCGTGAGGCGGTGGTATTCGGAACCGAGCGCGTGTCGTTTCAGGTGCTGGCCCTCGCTGTGGACGAATGCGCTCGGGGGCTGATTGGCCTCGGCGTGCAGCCGGGAGACCGAGTGCTGATTTTCGTTCCTAATTGCCTGCGTTGGCTGCTTGCGTTCTATGCCTTGACCGCTATCGGTGCCATTGCGGTGCCGATGAACACACGTTTCAGGCGGGACGATCTCGCCTATTTAATGCGCCAGTCGGGGGCCAGCACGCTCATTATTTCGCCAGATGTACCGGGTGTCGATGTCACGTCCATGGTGCATGAGTTACTCGATTGCGCTGCGCCAGACGAGTTGCCTCGGGCCTCATATCCGGACATGCGTCGGCTGATTTCGACTGCTGACGCAAGTATCATGGCGGCTACCGGATGGCAGGCTTTGATTGATGCCGGCCTCAGCGTTTCCCAGCAGATGCTTGATACCCGCCGAAAGGCGGTGCAACCCTCGGACCCGGCGCTCATCCTGTACACCTCGGGCACCACAGGCGCACCCAAGGGGGCGGTGCATTCTCACGCGATGATCCGCACGGTTACAGACGGCGCAAATCGGCTGGGCATCACATCACGTGACGTGCTGCTCCTCTTCATGCCGCTTTTCCACAGCATGGGGCTCTATTTGGCGGGCATGATGTTCCTCGCGAGTGGCGCCCGGCTGGTGCTGTCGGCCCGGTTTGACGCGGCCGCCGAGCTCAATCGAATCGAACGCGAGCGGGTCTCAGTGACCTTTGGATTTGATACGCACTATTTCGACCTGCTCGGTCACCCCGATTTTGCGCTGCGCGACCATTCCAGCCTGAGGATCGCAATGGTGCCGGCGGGCTCTCCTGGCGCCGAGCCCATCGCAAGACGCGTCAACCGCGAGCTTTGCCGCAGTTTCAGTGGCTATGGCAGCTCGGAATGCGGCACCGGTATCTCGCTCAGCTTTCTGGACGCCTCGGAAGATGAGCGCTGCCTGGGTTCGGGCTATCCGATGCCCGGTTATGAGTATCGGATCTGCGACCCGCAAACGGATGCGGTGCTGCCCCCCGGCGTCTTGGGCGAGCTTCGGATTCGCGGTTATGGTGTGATGCTTGGCTATTACGCCAACCCTGACCAAACCCGCACTGCATTTGACGCGGAGGGTTTTTTTCGCACGGGTGACAGTGCGCAAATCGATGAGTCGGGTTTTGTCCGCTACGTTGGTCGCCACAAGGACATGCTGAAGGTTGGTGGCGAAAACGTTGATCCGGCTGAGATCGAGGCTTTCCTGTCCGCGCTGCCCGGGCTAGCCGCTGCTCGCGTGGTGGGGGTGCCCGATGCGAGGCTGGGCGAGGTTCCGGTACTGTGTGTGGAGATCGGGGCGAAAAGCCCCGATCTGGATTCCGTCAGGCGGGCGTGCGCAGGCCGGATCGCGAGTTTTAAAGTGCCCAGGCGTGTTGTAGAGGTGGAGCGCTTTCCAATGACCGTGACCGGAAAGCTTCAGCGAACAGAGCTTTGCAGATTGGTGATCGAGCAGTTAGCTGTGTGATGGGTCGCGGCTGGGGCCAAGGCGCCTGGCGGCTGTTAGGCTGGCGCCTTCTCTCCAGCCCCTGTACGCCATTGAAGTGGTCTTTCGACTGCTGATAGATCACGGCCGGCGGTGTCGTGCCCGGCAGGGACAACTTGTCGAGGAGGGTCTTCAGGGGACCCTCGACCGCTTCGTAGCGGCCGTCTGGGAAATTGACCGATACTTTCCCCTCTAATGTAGCCAGCACAACCGGGCGCTGATAAACCATTGCTGCAACCCGTGCAGTGTGGAGGTTCGATCATCCGGCACGCGGCCTCACTGTCCAACTCCACACTCACTTGAGCTAACAGTTTGTCTGGATCGTCAGTTTTGAAAGATGAACTGTATTTGCTTAACGCATTTCTCACCATCAGGTTGTCGCGGATTTGGTTGACCGCGCCATGCCACTCGCTCCCGGCCTCTATTGCACTTGAATTGGACGCTTCCCTAAGATCCTGGCCGTTCTCGTTTAAACGATCTGTGCACTCTGGACCAACTCATTGGACGGCTGCGGTTCCGCAGCGCTCTTGTTGGGGCCGCGCTGCTCAGTGATGAGCTCATCTAGATACCTGATTAGAAACCTGCCTCAGCAGGCTCATCCTGTGAGCTACTGAGCCCGTAATCTGAGTGCTCGTCAACACAGAGCGCTCCGATGTCCAGCCACAAGATCCAGTTCCAGCAAGGCATGTCGATCCCTGAATTCCTCAG
>SYIM01000328.1 GCA_005798775.1 Burkholderiales bacterium | reverse complement strand
GCGCCGTCATCGGCGTGCCCGATCCCGACTGGGGCGAGGCGGTCAAGGCGGTGGTCGAACTCAAGGCCGGCGCGACGCTCGATGCGGCGGCGCTGATCGCCTACTGCCGCGAACGGCTCGGGCCGATCAAGGCACCCAAGTCGGTCGAGGTCTGGCCCACGCTGCCGCGCAGCCCGGTCGGCAAGGTGCTCAAGCGGGACATCCGCGACCGCTTCTGGGCCGGTTCGGTACGCCGGATCTGACAGTGCGCCATCCGGCGCGCGGCGCTACTTGAACCTGTTGATGCCCGGCAAGTACGTCGGCATGGAAAGCGGCGGGCTCGATCCGGCCGAAGCCGCCAACGCGGTCCCTGCCGATGTGACGGCCTTCCTGGACGACATGATGCGCCGCTATGGCGTACCCGAAAGCGCGGCCGCCGCGGGCGATCACTTCTCGACCGGCAGTCGCGGCCGGTACACGGCGAAGGACAGCGCGGCAATGCTGGACATCGCCTTTCGCTTTCATCCGCGCCTGCTTGTCAGCGCGCTGGGAACACCGTCGCCCGAGATCATGAAGGCTGCCCGCGACCGGGGCATGCTGGTCGCGGCACTTGCCGGGCGCGTCAAGCATGCGAAACGCCATGCCGAAGCTGGCGTCGACATCATCATTGCGCAGTCGTACGAAGCCGGTGGCCATACCGGTGACATCGGCGGCATGGTGCTGGTTCCCTCAGTCGTCGATGCGGTCGCGCCCACCCCCGTCCTGGCGGCGGGCGGTATCGCCGACGGCCGGCAGATGGCGGCGGCCCTTGCGCTGGGCGCCCAAGGTGTCTGGTGCGGCTCGGTCTGGCTGACGACCGTTGAGTCGGACACGCTGCCGGTCGTCAAGAAGAAGCTGATCGCCGCGACGGCCGAGGACACCGTCAAATCCCGCTCCTTCAGCGGGAAGCCTTCGAGGATTCTGCGAATCGCGTGGGCAGAAGAATGGGCCCGCATCGACACGCCCGACCCGCTGCCGAACCCGCTGCAGCCCATGGCCGTGGGCCGCTACATGGCCCGCATCGATCGCGCCGCCGCCTCCGGGGACACGGCCCGTCGAATGGCCCTGGCGCGCTGGCGAGCACACCGGTGGGGCAAGTGGTCGGGTTGATGAACTCGGAAACGTCCTGCCGGGAAGTGGTGCGGGACATGATGGAGCGCTGCGTGGACGCCGTCGCACGGGTGCAGGTCGCGCTCGAAGAGGTCTGAATCAAGTCGCGAAGGCTCCGGTATCCCGTCGTTTTCTGTCGCGGAATGGGTGGTGATGGTGATGGTGCGTGTTCTTGGCCGGCCTTCGCGCCCGAAACCGATCTCGATACCAATCTTGCGCAGGGAGATTGCCGCACGGTGCAGCCTTCCCGACAACGCCCGGGGACTATCAGGCCAATTCTTGGCCTTCGCGCCTTTTTCACCCACCACCTGACCAAGGGCATCCAGAAGATCGGCGGCTTTCCCCGTCCACACCGCCCGCATCGCCATGAATACGCATACGGCTGAGGCGACCGAATCAGCTTCGATCACCCCCTCCACCGCTTCATCACGGTTACCGGAGTACGCCGCCAAAAAGGTACCGGTAGGCCATATGGCTGTTTCGCAAGCGGTAGCCCACAGCGTGAAATCCGCCATGTGCGGGGGCCTTTCCAGGTGGGTAGTCGGCAACCGCTTGATACCTTCCACCACCGCATCGAGCAGCACGCCAAGAAGACGCGGACGTTCAGCCTCGAACGCTGACCACAGTTCCGCCTCGGGCCAGCGGCTTTCCTCTGGGATGGGTTCAAGCGTTAGAAACACGGCGCGGTCAGCGAGATCGGGGCGTGTAACGATCCCCACCAGCGTGCCCGCGTCGGTCAGTTCAAGGAGGCCGCATTTTTCAAACCAGCTGGCCCTGCGGCGCAGGTACCCCAGGCGTGGTGGCAACTGTTTGGCGATGAGGTCCTGAACGGCCTGCAGTCGGAGATGAGCGCCGGAAATGAGAATCTTCGGGCTGCACTCGCCCAGTATCGCGCGGCGAGCGCAGCACTCGACGCCTCGCGGACGCCCCTGCTGCCAACGGTCGGCACGAGCGTTTCGGCATCCCGGGGCCGCAGCCCCACGGCGCCGGCCTCCAGTACGATCTACACCCCAGCGGCCACTGTCAGCTGGGAGGCCGACCTCTGGGGACGGCTGGGCGCGCAGGTTGAAAGCGCACGCGCCCGGCTCGAGGCCAGCGAGTTTGATCTGGCCGCCGTTCGGCTGTCGCTGCAGGCTACCCTCGCGCAAGCCTATCTGGGCATGCGGGCGGCCGAAGCGCAGATCGCCCTGCTCGACAATACCGTCAAGGCCCACCAGCGATCGCTGGAGATGACGCAGGACCGTTATCGGGTCGGCGTGGTGTCGGCCACCGACGTCGCACAGGCTCAGACACAGCTGAAGTCGGCCCAGGCACAGGCCGCCGAAGCCCAGGGCAGTCGGGCGCTGCTCGAGCACGCCATCGCGGTGCTGCTCGGACGTCCCCTGCGTCACTGGTACTGGCTGCAGACTCGAAGCTGCCCGATCTGCCCAACCCGCCCACGCAAGTGTCGGCAGAGTTGCTGCGACGTCGGCCCGACATAGCGGCGGCCGAGCGACGGGTGGCCGCCGCCAACGCACAGGTCTGCCTTGCGCAGACCGCCTTCTTCCCTTCGGTGACGCTGTCGGCCAATGCCAACTATCGTGCGAGCGGTCTGTCTGATCTTATCTCCGCGCCGCATCTTTTCTGGTCGCTCGGGCCCAGCCTTGCCCTGACCGCCTTCGATGGTGGCGCCAGGCGGGCGGCGGTCGATGGTGCTCAGGCCGCACTCGAGCAGGCTGCGGCCGCCTACCGGCAGACCGTACTCACGGCCATGCAGGAGGTCGAGGACAACCTGGTGCTGGCCGCTGCGCTGCGCCGTCAGGCGCAGCTGCTCGAAGAGTCGCTGGTCGAGGCCTGGCGCGCCCTAGAACTCACCCTCAACCAGTACCGCGCCGGCACGGTCAGCTACCTGAACGTCGTGGCGGCTCAAACCACAGCGCTCTCGGTGGAGCGCACACGCCTCGATGCTCGTAACCGGCAACTGTCCGCCACCAACCAGCTGCTCAAGAACCTCGCGGGCGACTGGCGCTGATTGCATCATCGAAATCGCCGCTTTACAGCCCCGGCTGTTCTTGGGTAGCCTTGTCTGCACCGCCTCGCTTCGGTAGCCAGGACGCCCCATGCCGCTCCAGCTTCATCCGCTCAACCCCTACCTGGGCGTCCGGGTCGAGGGCATTGACCTTCGAACGAGCATCGCCGAGCCCGAGGCTCAGGCGCTACGCGAGGCGCTCAAGCGCCACCGCCTGCTTCTGCTTCGGCAAGCGGGCCTCAGCACCGAGGATCAGCTGCGCTTTACCCGCATATTCGGTGAGGTCTATGCCTCGCGCGCATACAAAGGCGAGATGGGAGACCAGGGCTACTATTTTTCGAATACCCGCGCCGATGGACAGCTCGGCACCGGCGAACTGTCCTATCACCACGACCACCTGTTCAACCCCAGCCCCTGTCGGGCGGCTGTGCTGTACGCCATCGAGGTACCGGCCTCTGGCAGTGCGACCAAGTTTCGGGACGCAGTCGAGATGGCTCGCCGTATCCCCGCCTCACGCGCCGAACAGATTCGGCAGATCCGCTGCCTACACCTGCTCGACTACGCCAGCATCACAGAAAAGGGGCGGGTCGATCTGACCGAAATCTCGCCCAAGGCCTTGCGTTCCTGGCAGCCGCTGCTCTGGACCGATCCCGAATCGGGCTGGCAGGCGCTCTGGCTCGTTCCGCTCACCACCATCGACTTTGAGGGTATCGAGCGCGAGTCCGGCTACCAACTGATCGACGAACTCTGGGCGACGGCTGAAGCGATGACCGACATCGAGTATGTTCACCCGTGGCATCAGGATGACCTGCTGATCTGGGACAACCGGTTGCTCAGTCACGCCCGACTGCCTTTCAACGACCAGGAGCCCCGCACGCTTCGACGCACCACGGTGCGCTGAGCCGTCCTCAGGCGAACCTCACCTACAACCGGAGACACTGTGATGCTCAGACAAGGATTTCGCGCGGCAATCGGGCTCGCCGCACTCATGGTGTTGTCCTGTGGCCCGGCCTCGGCTCAGGTCTGGCCTTCCAAGCAAATCAATCTCGTCGTCAACTCAGCCCCAGGGGGGCCCACCGATATCGTCGCACGTGCCATCCGCGACCACCTGCGCAATCAACTCGGCCAGCAGGTCATCGTGCTCAACCGTGATGGCGCGAGCGGCCGAACGGGTGCCCTGTCGGTGGCGCGGGCCGCGCCCGACGGCTACACCCTGCTCATGTCGGGCGCGGGCCCCATGCTGATCTCGCCGCTCACCATGGAAAAAATGCAGTACGACGCGGTTCACGATTTCGAACCGGTCAACCTCTGCGTCGAAGTGCCAGTCATCCTGTCGGTTCACAAATCCGTGGCGCGCACGTTGGCTGAATTCGTCGAGAAAGCCAAACAGGCGCCGGGTAAGATGAGCTTTGCCTCAACCGGTGTGGGCGGCCCCGCGCACATGGTGGGCGAGTATCTGAAACTGCTGGCCGGCATCGACATGCTGCACGTCCCCTATCGCTCGCAGCCCCAGGCCGTAGTCGCGCTGGTAGGTCACGAGGTGTCGCTTTACACGGGCACGCCGGGAGCGGTTGCGCCTCACGGACAAACCGGCGCCCTCAACCTGCTCGCCATCACCGGCACCAAGCGTTCGCCGCTCGTGCCAGACGTGCCGACCACCGCTGAGGCGGGCTATCCCAAGCTGGGCGCTCCTGCGTTTTTCGGCTTGTTCGTACCGGCCAAGACCCCGCGGGAAATCATCGGAAAAATCGATGAAGCCTCTCGCCTAGCGCTCGCTCAGCCCGAAGTGATCAAGTCGCTCGAGGGCGTCGGCTTCATCGTCAGAGCCTGGGGGCCGGAGCGTTTTCGCCAATACATCAGCGACGAAATGCAGATTTGGTCACAGGTGGTCAAGAGCGCCGGCATCCGCGTCAAAGCCGACGACTGAGCGCCTGGTTTTGGGGGCGCAGGCTCAGGCGCGCGAGACCTGCCACCCCGCCTGCTCGCGGTCCCAGGTGGCAGCGCTCACCCCGCGTTCGCGCAAGAGTGTGCGCTGGATTTTCCCAGTGTCGGTGAGCGGCAGTTTGTCGGCGAATTCAATGAAGCGCGGAATCGCAAAATGGGCCAGGCGTCCATCGAGGTGCGCCAGCAGCGTCTGAGGCCCGAGCTGCGCGCCATCCCTCAGCACCAGCACGGCCATGACCTCCTCGTCGCCCAGCGCTGACGGGACGCCGAATGCGGCCGCGTCGGAGACCGCGGGGTGACTGATCAGCGCCTGCTCCACTTCCCAGGGCGAGATGTTCTCGCCCCGACGCCGGATCGACTCCTTGAGCCGGCCCACGAAACGAAAACGACCGTCCGTCGCGCGCACCACCAGGTCGCCGCTGTGAAACCACAGATTGCGCCAGGATTCGAAGGTTGCCTTGTCGTGGCCCCAGTACCCGGAGGCGAAAGCAAAGGCGATGTCAGCGCGCATCACAAGTTGCCCGGCATGACCATCAGGTACCGGGCAATCGTGTTCATCCACCACCTGTGCCTGAAAGCCCGGCACGACGTGACCCATCTGGCCCTGAACCTCCCATCCACTGTCGGCAAAAAAGACGGCATTACTCTCGGTTGAACCGTAGCCGCCAACCCTGCGGGGCACCCCGAAGCGGGCCGATACCTCGGCCCAGACGCTGCTTCGAAGGCTCGAGGCAAAAATCGTGTGCAGGGTGTGCGCGCGATCATCGGTCGATGGCGGCTGCGCGAGCAGCATGCTGCCCATCGCCCCGACCAGACAGCCGTGGGTCGCGCCCGCAGCGGCCGCCTGGGCCCAGTAGCGCGAGGCTGAGAATCGCCCAGCGATGATGCAGCGTGCGCCGTGAATGAGGCACTGCACCAGCGAGGACAGCGCGTGAATATGAAAAAGGGGCAGGGTCGTGAAGGACACAGACTTGGCGGTGATGGCGGACATCTGCGCCATCAGCGCCGCCCACCAGTAAAGCTGCTCACTCGGATAGATCACGCCCTTGGCGGGCCCGGTCGTCCCCGAGGTATAGAGAATCGCGCAGGGATCACCCGGCGCAAAGGACTGCAGGCAAAGCGGATCAGCGCCTGCGGGCATCGGCTGGCAGTGGATGCCATCGGGAAGCCTGGCAGGGGGGTCATCGACCCACCACACCCGCTCGAGGGCGGGGGCCGATAGCGCTGCGAGATGTACGGCCAGCTTGCTCTCGGTGACCAGCAGGCGCGCACCCGAATTGTGCAAGGGATGGGCAAGCTGCGCGCCCCGTAGCGCGGTGTTGAGCGGCACCGCAATTGCGCCCAGCCACAGACAGCCCATGAAGGCGCGAATGAACTCGACCCGGTTGCCCAGCATGATGGCCACGCGGTCACCGCGCGACACGCCAGCGACCTGTAGCGAGCCGGCGAAGCGCGCGGCCTCGTCCCGGCATTGCGAAAAACTCAGCTCGCATCCGTCGATTTCGACAAAACGGCGCTCGCCGTAACGTTGGGCCTGGCGATGCAGCAACGCAGGCAGACAACGTTCGCCCGGGCCGGGCGCCTGGGCGATGACCCGGGCGAACCCGGCGCGTTGGTGCTCGTTCAAAGTGGGCGCCCGCTCAGCTTGATGCCATGCGTCGGTCGCCGCGGTGCCCGGATTGTCTGCGGCGCCACCCGATTGCTTGCAGCTCTAGGCCAGGCTCAGAGCCGGCAGCACCGACCCATCGGGCTGACGCTCGAACAGCACCCGCACCGGCAAATCGAGCGCAAGCGCGTCAGCCCCCGCCCCTCTGAGCGGGGCCTGAATACGGCCGCCTTCTTCCAGGTCGGCAATCACCAGTACGTAAGGCAGCGCATCCTTGAACCCGGGGTGAAACGCGTGATGAATGACGGTCCAGCTCTGCACGCGTCCACGGCCTGAGGCTTCGACCCAGTCGCTTTCCGTGGCATAGCAGTGATCGCAGACACTACGGGGGTAGTGGCGCAAGCTGCCGCATGCGGCGCAACGTTGCAGCACTAGGCGCCCCTGATTCATCGCCTCCCAATAGGGGGCCGACTCAAGGCTGGGAACCGGCAGGGGTCGTGCGCTTTCGTTCGTCATGATCAACCCTTCCGCATGATGGCCACCGCGCCATCGCCCATGTCGCCGTAGCCGGTGACCAGCCCGAGTTCGGCCTTGTTGACCTGCGCAGCACCCGCCTCACCACGTAGTTGGCGGACCAGTTCGATGATATGGTTCATGCCCGCGATATGCGCCTGCGAGAGCAGCCCGCCGTGCGTATTCACCGGTAGTTTTCCTTCCAGCGCAATGGCGCCCGATTCGACAAAGGCCCCGCCCTCGCCCTTGGCGCAAAAGCCCAGGTCTTCGAGCTGGCACATGATCACGTACGTGAAGCAGTCGTAGATTTCGGCTACCTGAATGTCGGCCGGCGTCACGCCCGCCATGGCGAACGCTCTGGGCGCCGCCTTGGCCACGCCAAAGCGGGTCATGTCGGCGCGCTGCGTGATCGAACTGGGAGAATCGGGGTGCCCTTCGGCCACGCCCATGATGATCGCCGGCCGCTGGCGTAGATCTCGGGCACGCTCGGTCGAGGTGACCACAATGGCAGCGCCGCCATCGCTCTCGAGGCTGCAGTCGAGCAGGCGGAACGGATCGGCGATAAGACGCGAGTTCTGATGATCGTCGAGGGTGATGGGGTCTTTTTTCATGGAGCGCGGATTGAGTGCCGCATTACGCCGGGTGTTGACGGCGATCGCACCGAATTGGCGACTGGTGGTGCCGTAGAGGGCCATGTGGCGCCGGGCCATGGGCGCATAGAGCTGCGCAGGCGCCATCGCACCGATGGGCGCCTCATATTCCGCCATGAGCTTGAACTGCGGCATCTCCATGATGCGGCTACCGACGCGGGCACCCGAAGAGCCGTTCCGTCCGAGCGGCATGAGTACATGCCGACAGATGCCCGCGTTGATGGCGGCCACGGCAACCTGAAGCGCGGCAACGCTGCTGGCGCCGCCCATGGGCACCGTGGCTGAAAAACGCAGGTCGGGAATGCCGAAATTGGTGACGATTTCTTCAGCCACCGCACCCGTGCCATACATGATCAGGCCATCGATGTCCTTGGGCGACAGGCCCGCGTCGCGGATGGCGGCCAGCGAGGCCTCGCACTGCAGTGCGACCACGCTCTTGCCCGAACTGCGGCTGTAGTCGGTCTCGCCAATACCGGCGACGGCGCCAGCTTCGAAAAGCGGTGACATGCAGTGCTCCTGAAAATCAAACCCTTATGCGCGGGCCCGCATCCGGAAACAGCCGTCGGAACTGCAGCACAAGGGATACCGCGTCGACGGCTATGCTATCTGATGAACGATGGCCACGGGAGACCCCTTACGGCATGGCCATTCCAAAGAACACGAACCGCTGACTGATCGGAGACCTCATCATGACCGGCCGACCGGACCAGGCCTCGCCCTTCGCCCAGATCGTCTCCCGGGCTGCACCCGCCGCCCGCCGTAACGTCGCAGCCATGCTGCAGGATGCTGCCGAGACCCGTGGCGATCGCCGCCACATCACCATCGGCTCGCAATCGCTCAGCTTCGTTCAGGCGCGCGACCATGCGGCTGCCCAGGCGGGGCTGCTGGCGGCAAGCGGCATCAAGCGTGGCGACCGCATCGCACTCATGTGTGCCAACCGGATTGAATGCCTGACGATGCTCTACGGCTGCTTCTGGCTGGGTGCAGTCGTCGTCCCGATCAACATCGCTCTGCGCGGCGCGCAGCTTGCGCATGCCATCCGGCTCTCGAGCCCGCGCGTGCTGGTGGTCGATGGCGCCATGCTCCAGCACCTCCAGCCTCTTGAGCCTTTCGCAGACTCGCTCGACATCCTCGCGCTCGACAAGGCAAGCATACCCGCCGGCTTCAAGACCTTCGAACCCCCTGCGCACGCATCACCCTATCCGCTTCAGAGTTTCGAGCCTGGCGATCCGGGTGCAATTCTGTTCACCTCGGGGACCACCGGACCGTCAAAGGGCGCCCTGTGCCCGATGGCCCAGTTCTACTGGTGGGCGCAGTACCAGACCGCCGCCATGAGCGTCGACGCCCAGTCGGTGATCTACAACCCGCTGCCGCTCTTTCACATCAACGCCCTGAACTCGGTCACGCAAAGCCTGCTCACCGGCGCACGTTGCGTGATCGGACAGCGCTTCTCTGCCTCCCGTTTCTGGCAGGAAGCCGCTCAGGCCGGCGCCACCCACAGCGCCATCATCGGTGCCATGGCGGATATCCTGCTCGCCCAGCCCGACGGCCCCTGGGACCGCGCCCACCCCATTCGGACAGTTCTGGCCTCGAGCGTGAGGGCAGACACCTGGGCCACCCTGTCGAGCCGCTTTGGCATTCCGAGACGGGTCGGCGGCTATGGGTCCACCGAGACCAATCTGGTCTTCAACAGCGACGACGGCTGGGAGACCCAGGGCAACATGGGCTTCGCCGCCAACGGATTCGAGGCCCAGGTTGTGGATGAGCAGGACAACCCGCTGGCCGACGGTAGCGCCGGCGAACTCGTCGTTCGAAGCCACGTCCCCTTCGCCTTTGCACTGGGCTACTGGGGTATGCCCGACGCAACGGTGTCGGCATGGCGAAATCTCTGGTTTCACACCGG
>SYIM01000327.1 GCA_005798775.1 Burkholderiales bacterium | reverse complement strand
GATAAGCTCTCGGGCGGGCAGCAGCGGGTTGCGATTGCACGGGCGCTTGCAATGAATCCGTCGGTTTTGCTCTGCGACGAAATCACGTCCGCTCTTGACCCGGAACTGGTAGGCGAGGTGTTGCAGGTGGTGGAATCGCTCGCCGCGGAGGGGATGACGCTTCTGATGGTGACGCACGAGATGGCGTTTGCGCGCAAGGTCGCCGACCGTATTGTGTTCATGCACGCTGGACGAATTCATGAGGAGGGCGAGCCGCATCGGCTGTTCGATCGGCCGCAGACGCCTGAACTTCGACAGTTTCTCGCTGCGCTCGTTTGACCCGATTGGGCAGGGAATCGCGCTGGCCGCGTGAGATGGCCCTCGTCAGCCGTAGACTCAATCAGCCTTCGGAATGCCCGCCCGCTCCACCACCTCGGACCACTTTCGGATTTCCTCTCTCACGAATGCTGCGGTCTGCTCGGGCGTCGTAGTGACGGGCAGCGCCCCCTGGTCCTGAAGACGCTGCTGCATCTCGGGCAACTGGAAGATCGCCGCGGTTTCCCGCGCCAGGCGATCCACCACCGCTGATGGCGTGCCGGCGGGCGCGACCAGGATTGTCCAGGTCGCCACCTCGAAGCCGGGCATACCCGACTCGGAAAACGATGGCACACCGGGCAGGCTCTCCATCGCCCGGGCGCTGCCCACCGCGACTGCACGGATCTTGCCGGCGCGGATGCTCTGCATTGAGGCAAAGAGGTTATCGAACATGACCGGGACATGACCCGCCATCAGGTCGGCAATGGCCGGTGCGCTGCCTTTGTAGGGGACATGTACCAAAGACAGCCCGTGGCGCTGCGCGAGGAGTTCCATTGCCAGATGCGGCGGCGAGCCGTTACCGGGTGAGGCATAGCTGATCTTTCCCGGCTGCGAACCGGCCCAGGCGATGAATTCGGTGAGCGTGCGGACTGGCTGTGCCGGGTTGACGTTCAGCACCAGCGGCAACTGACCGGTGAGGCTGATTTGAGCAAAGTCCTTGAGCGGGTCGTAGGGAAGCTTTCGAAACAGGGCAACGTTGGTGGCGTGCGGGCCGTTACCGCTCATGAGGAGTGTGTAGCCATCAGGGCGAGCGGTCTGCACCGCCTGGGTGCCAACGATGCCTGAAGCGCCGCTGCGGTTTTCAACGACAAATAACTGGCCCAGCCGTTTGGTGAACTGGTCGGCGAGCATGCGGGCGATCAGGTCGGTGGCACCACCCGGCGCAAAGGGTACGACGATGCGCACCGGCTGCTGAGGCCAGGTTTGAGCGCGACGGGGCTCGCCAACAGACCGGCCGAGAGCGCGGCGGTCAACAGGCAAAGGAGGGGGCGTCGGGGCATGTTGTAAGACTCCTGCAGCAGGTGAGCGGCGTGGGATCAGAATGGCGCATCGCCCTGGATGGTGGTGCGCCGCATCAGCCGCCGGTACTGATTATCGAATTCTGTGGCCCGATGCATGGTGGAGCGGTTATCCCAGAACACCAGATCGCGCGGCTGCCAGCGGTGACGGTAAACAAACGCCGGCTGGGTGCTGAATTCGGTAAGGAAGCAGATCAGGCGGCGGCCCTCGGCCTCGTCCACCCCCTCGATCGAGCGGGTAAGACCTTCGCTCAGATAAAGCGCTTTTCGGCCGCTGACCGGGTGCGTGCGAATAATGGGATGAGTGACCGGCGGCGCCTGCGCCTTTTCTTCTTCGGTGAGGGGTTTCCGGTGCGAGAGGTAGGTGGCGTAGTGCCAGGGGTAGTCGTGAATACCACGCAGAGTGTTGAGCCGCACGCGCAGTGGTTCGGGTAGCGCGTCGTGGGCGGCAAACATACTGGCAAACTCGGTATCGGCTCCCTCTGGCGGGCACTCGACTCCGTAGAGCATGGAGCCCAGCATGGGGCGCGCCATGTACGACATGTCGGAATGCCAGATCATGCCCGCCCGGTCAGCGCCTATCATCTCGCCCTTGTCGTTCTTGACGTTTGAGATATAGGTGACCTCGGGAAAGTCTTCCACCGAGAAGCGCTTCACAATGTGTCCGACAAGGGGGCCAAATCGCGAGGAGAAATCGACGTGCATGGCAGGCGGAAAATCCTGGTTGCGAAACACCAGCACACCATGCGCGACGAGCGCAGCATTGACGGCCTGGAATTGCTCGGCGGAGATCGGACACGATAGGTCAACGCCTTCGATTTCGGCGCCGATGTGCTCCGTTAGCGGGCGGATCCGGAGCGTGGCGGTCACAGTGGATGAAGTAGCAGACATGGATCTATATTGTCGGACAATATGTCGACAAATCATGCGGTATCAACCGCTGGACCGTCAATTGAAATGAGTGCCCGCGAGTCTGACGACCCCACCACCGCCAATCGTATCGCAGGCGTTCTCGCGAGGCGGATTGTCGAGGCCGAGATTGCCCCCGGTGCGCGCCTGCGGGAGGTGCCGCTTGCAGCCGAATTCGGTGTGAGTCGAGGCTCGATCCGAGAGGCGCTTCGTATTCTCGAACGCGATGGGGTGGCCAGGATCGAGCCGCACCGTGGCGCTCAGGTGACACTCCTCAGCACCGACGAACTGATCGAGATTTTTCAGGTCCGCACGGTTTTGCTGGGACTCGCCATGGCGCTCTTCTGCGAGCGCTGCGAAGCGGCCGACCTGGTCTGGCTGAAGGAGCGGATCGGGCAGCTGAAGAAAGCGGGGCGCGATCCCGACCCCAGAGCGGCCTCGGCGCATGCCGATATCTCGGCCGAGATGGCGGGCTGTGCGCTGCGTCGCGGTGGTAATTTGCGGCTCGAACGAATGTTCATGCAGATGTCGGCGCAGGTCGCCCGCTACACCCGCCTCGGGTTGTCGGACAAGGCAAGACGGCGGCAGTCAATCGAAACCTGGCAGCAGTTGCTACACGCGCTCGGCGGCCGCGATGCGTTGGCCGCGGAGCGCTACGGGCGTACGCTCGTCACCAACACCTTCCGGTTTGCGCTGGGGAAAATCGCCGGAATCGGCCCGGATCTGTGAGGGCTTCTTGGGCGTGGTCGCTCAAGGGGGGGAGCCCCCGCGCGGAAGCTCCAGGGGCTGGAGCGCCGGCGCTGGCCTGCGAGGCGTTTCGCCATGAGGTCGTCGCTCCCCCTATACTCGTAATACATTTCCATCCCGACTCATGCTAACCACTCACGTCTTCCACCGTCATCTGCAACACCGACCGCCGGTCGCGGTGTCGGGGCACGGTGTCTGGCTGGTCGACAGCGAAGGCTGCGAATACCTTGACGCGTCGGGTGGGGCGGCCGTGTCCTGCCTGGGCCACGGGCACCCCGCCGTGCTCGCGGCGATGCATGAGCAGATCGACCGGCTTGCCTTCGCCCACACCAGTTTTTTCACCACTGACGTGGCCGAGGACCTGGCTGCGCATCTGATTGCCCGCGCGCCGGCTGGCATGAGTCACGCCTACTTTGTGAGCGGTGGCTCCGAGGGGGTGGAGGCGGCCCTCAAAATGGCCAGGCAATATTTTCTTGAGATCGGCGAGCCGCAGCGCACTCGTTTCATTGCCCGCCGGCAGAGTTATC
>SYIM01000326.1 GCA_005798775.1 Burkholderiales bacterium | reverse complement strand
TTGAAGACTGCGCAGGGTTGCAATCGTTCATCGGCTGTCATGGTTGCAGCACCGCCGGTGGTGATGTTGATCACCACGTTGGAGCGCGCGTGAATTTCCTTGAGGAAAGGCTCAAAGCTCGTAGGGCGCTGATCGGGACGCCCATCTTTCGGATCGCGGGCATGCAGATGGACGATGGCGGCGCCTGCCTCTGCGGCCTCGATCGCAGCGGTGCCAATCTGCTCAGCGGTTACCGGCAGATAGGGCGACATGGATGGCGTATGAATCGAGCCTGTGACCGCGCAGGTGATGATGACCTTGCGTCCCCCGCGTGGGGCTGAGGATGGGTTTGCAGCGGTTGATTTCTGGCTGGTCATGGGAGTCCCCGGATTGGAGTGAAGTCGCTAGAAGTTTACGCTGAGCTGGTGCTGTGAGCTAGGCTAGGACGTGTCGCGGATTGATCGTGCAGCCCGCATCATGGGAGTCTCCTCACGAAGCCCGATACAGGCATTCTCAAGCCGCGGTTCGATATCAAGCCCCACGGCAATCCAGCGACCATCGGTCACGCCTACCTCGCGTCGCGGCGCCCGCGATTCCATCTGCAGGTAGGTGGTGAGGGTGTGCGAAGCGCCAAGGTCAAGCGCCATGGTGAGGAAGTGCGAACATCCGCGAGTGCCGCCGATCAGTTCGATCACGCGGTTCCGGTATCCGGGACCGATCTGCAGCCCCTCCAGTTGCTGCATCGGCGGAACGCTTTCGGCGCAGCCTACAAAGGGCTGCTCGCTTGAGGCTGCGCTGATGGAGCGAATCACCAGGTCGGGGAGCGAGAGGGTGCCCTCCAACCTCAGCGCATGAATCAGATCGTCCCCCAGGGGCGTACGAAAGGTGTCGGTGAGGGTGCTCACAAAGCGGACCAGCGTATCGCTTACGGGTTCGATCCGAAGTTTTTGTTCCCGGTCGACGAGGAAGTTCGATAACACAGCGGGGGCCTCCAGACAGTTCCCGTTTGGTTGGTCGCAGATTACCTCAGCCTGCGCCAGGTGACTGATGGTGCCCGAACGGGACGCTACCTTGACCCATCAACCGCGCGGGACATAGACTCGACCGCATTGATCAGGAGTCAGTTATGAAGCTACAAGGTGAAGACCGGATGCTCAAACCCTCGGGAGTGTTCTTCCGCCAGGGCTCTAAAGTGGTGGCTGAACGCATCACTGCCGTGGAAGGCGTTGTTGAGGAGCCGGGGAAACTCACGGTGAAGTCGCTGCTGGTGGGCGCAGACGTGCTAATGCTCGAGGCGTTTAAGGCCAAGGGAATGGTCGACCCATTGCACCAGCACGATGATCATGAATCGGTCGCTTACCTCATTAAAGGCCGTATGCGTCTGGTGATCGGCGGCGAAGAGTTCGTCGCCGAGGCAGGAGACTGCTGGATTCATCCGCGTGGTGTCCCGCATTTCAGCGAAGCCCTTGAAGACTGCATCCAGATCGAGGTGAAAAGTCCGCCGCGTAAGACCTGGACAAGTGCTGATCACTGATCGCCTGCCAGCGGCCGGCCGAATGGATACGACAGACCGTGTAGGCCCCCTCCATGGGGTTCGGATTTTTGATCTCACGACGATTGTCATGGGCCCGAGCGCAACCCAGATCCTGGGTGATCTGGGGGCCGATGTGATCAAAGTCGAGGCACCCGAGGGCGACGCCTTGCGTCGTATTGGTCCGCAACGCCATGAGGCCATGGGGCCGCTCTATCTTCAGGCCAATCGCAACAAACGCAGCGTATGTCTCGACCTGAAAAGCGCTGCGGGGCGCGATGCGGCGCTGCTGCTTGCCGCCGACTGTGATGTGTTTGTGAGTAATATCCGCCCGAATGCGATTCAGCGCCTGGGTCTTCACGAGGAGGCGCTCCGTGGCGTGAATCCGGCACTGATCCATGTTTGCGCTGTCGGGTATGGCGAGGGTGGACCGAGCAGCGGACAGCCCGTGTACGACGACCTGATGCAGGCCGCCAGCGGCATCGCAGGCTTATTTCAGGCGCTGGATGGATCACCGCGCTATGTTCCAGCAAATATCTGCGACCGGATCGTAGGACTTTATCTGGCGCTATCGATCATTGCAGCGCTTCATCATCGGCAGCGTACGGGTGAAGGCCAGTCAATTGAAGTGCCGATGTTCGAGACGATGGTGCAGTTTGTGATGGGAGACCACAGCGGTGGGGAAGCCTTCGTGCCGGCGCTTGGCCCGGCTGGTTATGCGCGCCTGATGTCACGCCACCGGGGGCCGTATCGCACGAGCGATGGCTGGCTGGCAGTGGTGATCTACACCGATGCGCACTGGCGTGCTTTTTCCACTCTGGTCGGGATGCCGTCCCTTCTTGATACGGATCCCCGGTTCGCGACGCTGCAGGCGCGCACCGTCAATGCCGAGGCCTGCGGTCAACTACTTGCCGGTTTTTTCTGCACCCGTTCAACGGAGGAGTGGATCACGATACTTCGTAAGGTCGATCTGCCCTGCGGCAAGGTCAATACGCTTGATTCGCTTCCCGAGGATCCCCATGTTCGTGCGGTAGCGCTGTTTTCGCCCATGCAGCATCCCAGCGAGGGGACGCTTCGGGCGTCGCGGTTTCCGGTGCGCTTTTCCAATTCGCCGGCGTCTGTGCGACGGCACGCACCGAGTCTGGGTGAGCATACGGAGGAGGTGTTCGCTGAGGCGCGATCGCGCAGCCTCGCAAAGCAAGCCACCGAGGACGGCCCATGAGCCACGGTCAGCCGACCGCTAGCCGTATCACGCGCGGCCAGAGGGATGTACTTCGCATCGGAGGTGCCTCGGGCGCATGGGGCGACAGTCCGAGCGGAATCGGCCCGCTCCTTGCCGCTGGGGTCGATATTCTGATGATGGATTACCTCGCCGAGGTCACCATGTCGCTACTAGCCCGGGCGCGATTGAAAGATTCCGCGGCTGGGTATCCGCCGGACGTGATCAGCTACCTGAGCCCGCATCTTCCTGAAATTGCGCGGCACGGCGTACGGGTGGTGACAAACGCCGGGGGCGTGAACCCGCGAGCCTGCAAGCAGGCGCTTGAGCAGTTGATTGCGCAGTCGGGTCTCGCGCTCAAGGTGGCTGTGGTGGAGGGTGATGATCTGCTGCCCATGCTCGATACGCTTCGTGCCGAGGGCACGCGCGAGTGGCAGACGGGCGAGCCCATCCCTGAGAAAATGCTGACAGCCAATGCTTACCTTGGTGCGGTGCCCATTGCGGTTGCGCTGGATGCCGGGGCCGACATCGTCATCACCGGTCGCTGCGTTGATAGTGCGCTGGCGCTTGGCGCGCTGATTGACGCCTTCGGCTGGAAGGCACATGACTACGATCGTCTCGCTGCGGGCAGCTTGGTCGGCCATTTGCTTGAATGCGGGCCGCAGGCAACCGGCGGCCTGTTTTCTGACTGGCGCGAGGTGCCCGACTGGGCGTCCATCGGGTATCCGATCGCAACCTGTCAGCCCGACGGCAGTTTCACCATCGGCAAGCCTGCGGGAACGGGGGGCCTCGTTACGCCGCAGACGGTTGCCGAGCAGGTGCTGTACGAGGTTGGTGACCCGTCGGCCTATGTGTTGCCCGATGTGGTCGCTGATTTCTCGCGGGTCCATCTGGAACAGATGGGCGTCGACTGCGTGCGGGTGACCGGCGCTCGCGGCTATCCGTCCACCTCAACCCTGAAGGTATCGGCGACCTGGCAGTCGGGTTGGCGCGCGACCGCAATGATTGTGATTATCGGCGAAGAGGCGGTGGCCAAAGCAGAGCGAAGTGCCGACGCACTGTTGGCGCGCGCGCGAGCGCTGTTCCGATCCGTGCAGGTGCCTGACTTCGACGCGGTTCACAGTGAGGTTCTTGGCGCCGAGGCAAGCTACGGCCGTCGGTCGCGCGCGCGCGGCGCGCGCGAGGTGGTCCTTCGCCTGGTCGTGGACCATCGTGATCCCAGGGCGCTCAACCTGTTTGCGCGCGAAGTGGGATCCTCTGCGCTCAGCTTCGCACAAGGTACGGCAGCTCTGATCGGAGGACGACCCAAGCCCACGCCGGTCGTCCGGCTGTTCAGCTTTCTGGTGAACAAGGACCGTCTGCCGGATTCCACGGTACAACTCGGTTCGGATTCTCCGCTCATTGTCCCGCTTCCTTTGCCTGGTGACATCTCCGTTCAAAGGTCGAACCTGCCGGGGGGGCACGTGGCCGAAGCAGGCAGTGTATCGACGCTGTCGGCATCTTCGCTATTGGCTGACCGCGCCACCCGTCGAGTGCCGCTGCGACGCTTTGCGCACGCGCGCTCCGGTGACAAGGGTGACAACGTGAATGTGGCGATCCTGTGCCGCAACCCCGAGCATTTCGCATGGCTGCGAGATCAGTTGACGGTTGAACGTATGGCGGAGCATTTTGCCGACATGGTGCAGGGCTCTATCGAGCGGTTTGAAGTGCCAGGCCTGCACGCGTTGAATTTTCTGATGCATCGGGCGCTGGGCGGAGGCGGGATGGCCTCGCGGCAGATCGATGCGCTCGGAAAGGCTTACGGTCAGCAAGCCCTCGAGCTCGAGGTCGAGGTCCCGGCCGAATGGTGCATGCCATGAGCGGGACGGGGATACCCCGTCAACTCGATACACCGCCAACATAGACGACATGTTTTGAGAGCGATAAACTCAACGCGATCCGAAGGCATCGTTTGGCATGCCGGGGGCCCACGTCGGACAGACAGATGGTTATGAGGAGGGTTGATCCGTGAAGAAGCTTTGCTTTTCTGGTCTGCTGGCTATCGCGGTTGCAGCCGTGCCTGCCTGGGCGGCGTTTCCCGATAAACCCGTTCGCATCACCGTAGCGTTTGCGCCCGGGGCCTCGACTGACATGATCGCGCGGATGCTCGCCGAACCGATCGGGACTGCGCTTGGCCAGCCCCTGGTGATTGAAAACAAGCCTGGTGCGGGCGGAAACATCGCGTCCCAGCAAGTGAAGGCGGCCACTCCGGATGGCCATGCACTCTTGTTTCATAGCGTCGCGGTGTCAGTCAATCCCTCGCTGTTTCGCAATGCGGGCTATGACCTGCTGAAAGACTTTGAGCCCGTGGCAATGGCGGGAGTTACGCCCAACCTGTTGTTCGTGAATCCATCGGTCAAGGCTGCGAACTTGGCAGACTTGATTGCGCTTGCCCGGACCACGCCGCTCTCCTACGCCTCGTCTGGGAACGGCACGACTACGCACCTCGGTGCCGAGTTGCTATTTCGCAGCCTGGCTGGCGTTGATATCGTCCACGTGCCACATCAGCCTGCCGCCGCAGCGGTGGCCGTGATCGGCGGATCGGTCCCGGTGGGCAGTACCTCCATGCCACCCGTGGTGCCCCATGCAAAGAGCGGCAAGGTCCGTCCGATTGCTGTGATGTCGCTGCAACGGAGCCCAGTGCTGCCGGATGTACCAACAGTGGCCGAGTCCGGCTACGCGGGCTTTGAGGCCAGCACCTGGTTCGCTGTGTTTGCGCCGGCAGCCACGCCACAGCCTATCCTGCAGCGCCTGAACGAGGAGTTCAATCGGGCGCTGCTGAGTCAGGACATCACCGAGAAATTCGCCAAGCAGTCTCTTTCAATTCAGCCGCTCGATCGTGTGGCGCTTAGGACCTACATCGCAGCTGAAGTTACCAAGTGGGGAAGGGTGGTGCGCGACGCGGGCATCAAGGTGGACTGACGATGCCGTCGCCGAACTCAACTTTCACACAACACGTGGGCGACTCCTGGGGCACGAAATCAGTTACTGCGGCGTGGCGCAGCGCCGGGCGGCGCTGATGCGGTACGGGTCCGTACCTTGTCGCCTTCAATGATCCCGTCGGGCGGGCTCACGACCACCCTGTCATCGGCCTGCACGCCAGCCGAAAGCTCCACGGTGTTGCCATTATCCTTGGCCACAGTGACCCGGCGGATTCGCACGCGATCTTCCGCGTCGACGACCGCGATTCGCGGGCCTGCCGCACCGAAAATCATCGCGCCGGCAGGTACCGCGAGCGAGGCATCACGGGGAAGTTCGAATACGATCTTTGCAAAGCCACCGGGCAGCAATCTCAATCCGGTGTTATCGGCGGCCAATTGAACAAGCATGCTGCCCGATCCTGTGCCAATGACCTGGGCGAGCGACTGCACGGTTGCCGTCCAGGTGCGGCCTGGATGCTCCGGAACGAGAAAGCTCGCACGGTCGCCCTGTTTGATGGAGAGGGCGCGGTTTTGCGGCACGTTGACGTAGATACGAACGCGGCTGATATCGGACAGCGTGAAGAGTTCGGTGTTGGCTGATCCGCCTGCCACAACCAACGCGCCGACATCGATATTTCGGCTGGTAATTACCCCGGCAAAAGGCGCCACGATCCGCGAAAACTGCTTTTGTGCAACCAGCCGATCCATGTTGGCCTGGGACGCGCGTACCTGGGACTCCTTCACCTGCAGGTCGCCTTTCCGCTCTTCGACGGCTTGCGAGGAGACGAAGCCCTGGTCGCGCAGTGATTGCCAGCGCTCGGCGGTCGTACGCGAGAGCGCCGCGTTTGCCCGGACGCTTGCGAGTTCAGCCTGTGCCTGAGCAATCTGTTGATCGAGTTCAGGCGTTTCAATCTCGGCCAGCAACTGGCCGGCTGTGACTGATGTACCAATGTCCACATGCCACGCCTTGAGGTAACCCGCGATCCGGGAAAATATTGGCGCCCGCGTGTGCGGCTCTACTCTTCCAGGGAGTTCAAAGCGCGTGACGCTTGCAGAGGGCCGCGCCGGCGTGACTACCAGCACGGTGGGTACAGCGGCTTCCTGCGCGCGCGCAATCAACCGGTCGGCGTTGCTTGCGCGGGCCGACAAGCCCCATGCGGCAACGCCGCCAGCCAGGCCCAGTGTGACGGTGAGTGCGGCGGTCAGCTTGAGCCCTGACACCGGGCGGTGGGGGAGCTTTTCAAGCGGCAGCGACATACGGTTCTCCGGCAGGTGAGGCGGGGTTGGGGCGCTTTCCGTCGCGGGCATGCATCATTGCAAAAACGACCGGAACAAAGGCGAGGGTGGCGACGGTTGCAAACAGGAGACCGCCGATCACCGCGCGGCCGAGGGGAGCGTTTTGTTCACCGCCT
>SYIM01000031.1 GCA_005798775.1 Burkholderiales bacterium | reverse complement strand
GCATCGCGCTCGCCATGACGGCGGCGATCCGCGGTTACCGGATGGTGCTGATCATGCCCGATAACCTGTCGATCGAGCGGCGCCAGTCGATGAAGGCCTATGGCGCGGAGTTGGTCCTGGTTTCGAAAACAGAAGGCATGGAAGGTGCGCGCGATCTGGCCGAACGCATGCAGCGCGAGGGTAAGGGGCGTGTGCTCGACCAGTTCTCAAACAATGACAACTGGGCTTCCCATTACGAGGGCACAGGCCCTGAGATTTGGCGTGACACGCAGGGTCAGATCACGCATTTCGTGTCGGCGATGGGCACCACTGGCACCATCACCGGGGTGTCGCGCTACCTGAAGGAACAGAATCGCGACGTGATCATCGTCGGCGCGCAGCCTGCCGAGGGCTCGTCCATCCCTGGCATCCGGAAATGGCCAGTCGAATATCTGCCCGCCATTTATCAGCACGCAATCGTGGACCGTGTGGAGCCGGTCGCGCAGGCCGCCTCCGAGCACATGGCCCGGCGACTTGCAGCCGAAGAAGGCATTTTCGCCGGCATCTCCGCTGCCGGGGCCTGCTGCATCGCGATGAGGATTGCCGCTGAGGTCGAGAACGCCACGATCGTGTTCATCGTGTGCGACCGTGGCGACCGCTATCTTTCCACCGGTGTCTTTCCCGGATGAGCGCAGGCGGGTCGTCCGCCGTCGGGCCAGGCGCGCCGCATCCGCTCCTCGGTATTGCGCTGATCGTGGGCGCCAGCGCGTTTTTCGCGCTGCTCGACGCTGTGATCAAAATCCTAGCTGAGCGCTACTCACCTGTGATGCTGGGCTGGACCCGGTATTTTTTCCACCTGGCGGTCATGCTGCTGGTCTTCGGTCGCAGCCGCGGCATGGCTCTCATTCGCACGCGGCGGCCGCTTGCGCAGATCGGGCGTGGGGCAGCGCTCGCGCTGTCAGCGCTCAGTTTCTTCACCGCCGTGTCGCTGCTGCCGCAGGCCGAGGCCACGGCAATCCTCAGTATCGCCCCGATGCTGGTGACGGCAGGTGCGGTGTGGCTCCTCAGCGAACGAGCCCCGCGAGGCACTGCCTGGGCCCTTGGACTCAGCTTCGCCGGCGTGCTTCTTATTCTTCGGCCCGGCAGCGGCATGGACAGCTGGGGGGCGCTGCTTTCGGTGGTCGCAGCGTTTTGCAGCGCAGGCTACGCGCTACTCACGCGGGTGGTGGCGGGTACCGACGACTCGCTCGCAACCTTATTTTTGGGGGCTGTGGTCGCGATGGGATGTCTCACCCTGGTGGTACCGTTTTTCTGGCAGTGGCCACTTGGCTGGGGCGATCTGTTGCTGATGGTGGGTACGGGCACCTTTGGTGCGCTGGGCCATCTGCTGCTGGTGCGCGCCTACACGGTGGCGAGCGCGAGCACACTGGCGCCGTTCAGCTATGCGCATGCGGCCTGTTCGCTGGTGACGGGCCTGATATTTTTTGGTGCCTTTCCCGATGCACTGTCGCTTGCCGGGATGGCGCTGATTGTGACCACCGGGGTGGTGATGGCGCTCGGGCGCCGAAGCGCCGCCTGAGGCGCGCCATCGCTTCGGTCCGCCGTCAGTTGCGCGCGTTCCGTAGTTCAGTGGCGAGATCGATCACCGCCATGGCATAGAAGCTTGAGCGGTTGTAGCGGGTGATTACATAAAAATTCGGTGCGCCCAGCGTGTAGACCGTGGGCTCATCGCCGTTGGGAAGATCAATGAGGGCAAGCGGCATGGCGGGCGGCACGATCTGGGGGCTGCTGATACCGAAGGCCGCCAGCTGCGACAGGGTGAGCTTGGGTTCGATGCCTGCTTCGATCAGCGGCGCAACCTTGGACTCATCGGCAAGCCGGACCGAAAAATGGGTGGGTTCGCCCGTGCGCCAGCCGTGATTGACCAGAAAACTTGCCACCGAGCCCACCGCATCGCCCACGTTGCGCATAAGGTCAATACGGCCATCGCCGTCGAAGTCGACCGCGTGGCGCCGGATGCTGCCAGGCATGAATTGGGGAACACCCATTGCGCCGGCGTAAGAGCCGCGCGGGCCGAACGGATCAAGTCGCTGATCGCGGATGAGCAACAGGAACTGCTCGAGTTCGCTGCGGAAAAATTCGGCGCGGCGCGGGTAGTCGAACGCGAGCGTGGTGAGCGTGTCCAGCACGCGGAAGTTGCCGGTGTAGCGGCCGTACATCGTTTCGATGCCAATGATCGAAACGATGATTTCCTGTGGCACACCGTAGCGCTCGGAGGCCCGGCGCAGTGACTCCTGATGCTCACGCCAGAAGGCAAGCCCTACCTCCACCCGAACCGGATCGAGGACTCGCCCGCGATAAGTAGTCCACGAACGCTTGGCGGTTGGCGGAGGCGGTGTCATGAGGGAGACGACCCGTGCCTGGTAACGAACCTGCGCAAACAGCTTGAGCAGTTCATCCTGGTCGAAGCCGTGCTGGGAAACGAGTTCACGGACGAAAGCGCGAACGTCAGCGCGCGTCGAGTAATCGACCTCGCGGGCTTCCGCTTCACGACGGGCGGAATCGGTCGGCTGGGCAACTACGCCGCTTGGTATCAGGCCCGCAACCATGGCCAACACGGCAAGCGTTCTGAGCAGTCGGAGTCGAAACAGAGTGTGCATACGCTGAATTCTCGCACGGCATGCGGGGTCGGCCGAAACCACGAACGGGTTGTGAGGGGCCGTGCCGAGTTGGATAATCGTAGCGGATGACTAGCGGTCAGAACCCAGGGAGGTACCCATGTCAGCAGTGGTCAAAGAAATCCGGGGCGAGCCCCCGCTGGTCGAATTGCGGCGGCAGGGTGGCGTGGCAACGCTGGTCATGAACCGCGGCGCGCAGTTCAATGCCCTGTCATCGGTCATGATCGGCGCGCTCCAGGCCCAGCTCGATGCGCTTGCCGTCGATCGTCACGTCCGTGTGGTGGTGCTGGCGGGCGAGGGGCGGGCGTTCTGCGCGGGGCATGACCTTCGCGAGATGCGCGCTTCGCCAAGCGAAGCGTTCTATCAACAGTTGTTTGCCCAGTGCACCAAGATGATGCGAACTCTCCAGGCGATGCCGCAGCCGGTCATTGCCCGGGTGCACGGGCTCGCGACCGCAGCGGGCTGCCAGCTGGTCGCCACCTGTGATTTGGCGGTGGCGGCCGATAGCGCCCGGTTCGCGGTGTCGGGGGTGAATCTGGGCTTGTTCTGCTCAACGCCGTCGGTGGCGCTCGGGCGCAACGTGAATCGCAAGCAAGCGTTTGAGATGCTGGTAACCGGCGAATTCATCTCGGCTGCCGAGGCGCTTGATCGGGGGCTGGTGAATCGGGTGGTGGCGCCTGATCGGCTCGATGACGAGATCAACAATCTGGCCGCACAGATCATAAGCAAGCCTGCGGTGGCCCTTGCGATGGGCAAATCCTTGTTTTATCGCCAGCTGGAAATGGGGACAGACGCTGCCTATCAGCTGGCAGGTCAGACCATGGCCTGCAACATGATGGACGAGGTTGCGCTCGAGGGCGTGCAGGCGTTTATCGAGAAGCGCAAACCCGGCTGGGGCGCCTGACGAACCCCGGCTTCCGTCCGACGCAGGGCGCCCCCGGAATGACTGAAGCGCTTCTCCAAGACGTAGCGCGTCTGACGGGACGCGATGCACCCTCAATCAGAGGCAGCGCGCCCGCGGGGGACGCCGGACGCCTACTGGGCGCCCAGCCGACGTGTTGTGCGCTCAGCCGACGTGCCGGACAAGCTGGGCGAGCGTGCGCTCGGTGGCCAGTTTTGCGCTGGCTGCGTCGAAAGACCCTCGCTCATCGCAGTTGAAGCCGTGGCCGGCCGCGTATACATAAACCGTGATGCCGGGCTGTGCCGCCCGAACTTTATCGACATCGGTCATGGGAATGGCGTGGTCGGTTTCACCGAAATGCATTTCTACGGGGCAGCGCGCTTTCTCCGCGGCGAGGCCGGCAATGCCACCGCCGTAGTACGGCGCCGAGCAGGCGAGCCCGTCAACGCGGGTGGCAGCAGCCCAGGCCACTGTACCGCCCCAGCAGTAGCCGACGATACCGATCTTGCCAGCCGGCGCGAGCAGCGCGACTGCCGCCCTGACGTCCAGGATGGCGTTGTCGAGTTGAAGCTTCTGCATGATGGAGCGGCCGCGCGCGATGTCATCCGGGGTATAGCCGAGTTGCACATTGGACTCGGCGCGGTCGAAAAATGCCGGGGCGAGCGCCGTGTAGCCAGCCGCCGCATAGCGGTCGCAGACCGAACGAATGTGCTGGTTTACACCGAAAATTTCCTGGCACACAATCAGCGCGCCACGGGACTTGCCTGCGGGGTCGGCACGGTAGGCGCCAATTGAGGCGCTGTCCGATGCTTTGAGGGTAAGCATGGTTCCCATCTGAGTCTCCTTAACAGAGTCGGGGTGATTCGGGCAATTGGTGCCGGCCGGGCACTGGCTGGATTGCCCGCGAAAGTGGATTGCCGGGACGCACTGTCGGGTGATAGACCGGGCTGACCCCGCAAGCGAGCGCGAATTGTGGGGGGGCTCCCCGGGCTTGTCCAGCGCGAGCGGTGGCGATCGGACCCTGGCCGGTGCGGCCATTCGGGGCGCTCGGGTCGGATGCACGGCCCTTCGAGAGTTGATCGGCCCGCGCACCGTATAATTCACGCCGCTTGTTTTCTAATCAAAGACGGGTCCGGACACAGGACCCCAGCCGGAGTCCTCATGAAAGTTCTCGTAGCCGTCAAGCGGGTCGTCGACTACAACGTCAAGGT
>SYIM01000325.1 GCA_005798775.1 Burkholderiales bacterium | reverse complement strand
GAGCCTACGCGGAAACGCAGGCGGCCGACCTCATGCTAAGGAAAGCGGCCGCGCTTTTTGAGGCGGGGTTACCCTGCGGCGATGATGCCAACATTGCGAAACTGCTGGCGTCGGAAGCTTCCTGGCATGCGGCCGAGGCCTGTATGCAGACCCACGGTGGCTTTGGCTATGCACGCGAATATGATGTGGAACGTAAGTGGCGCGAGGCGCGCATTCAACAGATTGCGCCGATCTCCACCAATATGGTGCTCGCTTATATCGGCGAGCATGTGCTGGGCATGCCGCGCTCGTATTGATTGCGTTGCACGGGCCGCGCGCCGCCACGGAATCGGCTGCGCGCGGACCGCTTTGGACGAGCGAGCTCTCGCCTGTAGTTTAGCCTCGATCGCGACACCGCGCGAGCCTCCCCTCGCCGCAGACGGGTTTGCTTTACTCAGTGAAACTCGAGCAGCGACCCGTAGCCTGCCATGCGGTCCTGAAGCCCACAGGTGCGCAATGCGTGCCAGTACGTGGCGGTGTTGATGGCGATCACCGGCTTACCCAGGAACAGCTCGGCCGCCGCGGCCAGCCGGATCATGGAAAGATTGGTGCCCACCTGAACGATGGCATCGATATCGTCACCGTCGATCTCGCGGATGGCCTGACGACACATCGCGTCGGTAGAGTGGGCGATCAGAACGGGGCTGGGGCGCTTCAGACACACATCACGCACCACGGTAAAGCCGCTGTCTTCATAGAACCGGCGCACCTGCTCATTGGCCACTTCGAAGTAGGGCGAGAAAAACGCGATGCGTTTGGCGCCCAGCGTCTCGAGCGCAGTAGCGGTGGCAAACGACCCGCATGACACGCCCACGCCGGCATGCTCGGAGAGCTGCTTCACATAGGCCTCGGCACCCTTGCGGCCATCCCAGAATGTGGTGGCCGACATGCCCATCACCAGATACTGCATTTCGCAGCTTTTCAGTACCTCGATCGCAGCCAGCGTCTCGCCCATGATCGCCTTTACCAACCGCAGAAAATCTTCGTTGTTGTTCACCGGCATGTTCGGGATGATGATCCGGCTGTAGTGGTTGGTGGCTCCAATCGGGCGAAGATCGTCGAAATCGGGTTGAACGATGGTATTGGTGGACGGGCCGGTGACGCCGAAAATCTTTCGGTAGCCAAGGTGGTCGGGCATGTTGTGAAGCTCCTGGAGACGGCGCCAAGCGAGGCGCCGGTTGGGAAAGCGGACTGCCTGCCAGGACAGTCCAGGGAAGATGAAAAATGAATCAGCCTTCAGAGTCGGCATGCGCCTTGTCAAACGCTGCCACCCAGTCAAACCCCATCATCTGAGAGAACTCGGGGAAGGGGTAGAGCGGCTGCGTCATGCCGGCTGTTGAGCCGTCAGCGCGCAGCTTTTCATAAACCGACCGGACAGCCGCGCCCGTGGCGAGAAAGGCCGAGGCCGGAAAGATGGCGAGCGAATAGCCAATCTCGGCCAGCATCGCGTGGGTGAGCACCGGTGTGCGTCCGCCATCGACCATGTTGGCCACCAGCGGCAGATCGAACGAGCGGCCGAGCGTGCGCATCTCCTCCTCGGACTCAGGGCTCTCGATGAACAGCAGGTCGGCGCCCGCGCGCGCATAGACGTCGGCGCGCCGCATCGCCTCATCGAGCCCGTGGGTCGTGCGCGCATCGGTGCGAGCGATGATCAGAAAATTCGGGTCGTTGCGGGTTTCGACTGCCACCCGGATCTTGGCGGCCATTTCCTCGGCGCTCACCACCTTGCGACCCAGCATATGGCCGCACTTCTTGGGAAACTGCTGATCTTCGAGCTGGATCGCGCAGGCACCCGCGGCTTCATAGCCCCGCACCGTGTGCATCACGTTCAGCAGGCCACCGTAACCGGTGTCGCCATCGCAGATCATGGGCGTGGAGGTAATGCTCGTAAATTGGGCCACCCGGTTCACCATGTCGGTGTAGGTGGCAAGCCCTGCATCAGGCAGACCGAGGTAGGACGCGACCGTGCCATAGCCGGTCATATAGAGCGCCTCGAACCCCATGGAGTCGGCGATCTTCGCCGAGATCATTTCAAACACGCCCGGCGCGATCGTGAGCTTGCCGCGCTGGATACGCGCGCGAAGCTGGGCCCGGCGCTCGGCATTGGAAAGCGTGTTCAGTCCCTGTCTCGTCATGGTCATGCCTTTCGTTTCGGGTTTCAGTTAAAGCACCGGCCAAATTCGGCTGGCTGTCATGCAATGTACACAAAATGCGGGCCTCAGGATCAACAGCGCGCACTGGCCTCCGGCGGGATCCGATTCAGAATCGGATACAGTTGCGGCAAATGAAACACAAGTTGGAGGAGATCTCGAATGCGCGCATTGTGGTTTGACACGCCGCTCGGGGCAATGGTGGCAGTCGGTAACACACAGACGCTCTGCAGTCTGCATTTCGGCGGCGCGCGGCATCTGCCTGACCTCGTCAGCTGCGAGGATGGTCGAGACTGTCTCCTACTTCGCCGGGTACAACTTCAGGTGGGCGAATATTTCGACGGGCGCCGAACGGGTTTCGACCTCCCGCTGACAGCTCGCGGCACCGGCCTGCAAAGCACCGTCTGGGAGGCTCTCAATTTAATTGCGCTTGGCACCACCATCTCCTACGGTGAGCTTGCTGCCCGAGTGGGCCGGCCGCGCGCTGTGCGCGCCGTTGCCCAGGCCGTGGGTCGCAACCCCTGGACGCTGATCCGACCTTGCCATCGGGTGGTGGGCGCAGACGGCTCGCTCACCGGCTTTGCTGGCGGACTCGAGCGCAAGGCAGCGCTTCTTGCACACGAAACGCGGCTCGCGCGCGAGCCTGGCCGCGTCAAGCGCACTTCGGGCGTCGGTGGGCAAAAAGGCGCAGCCATTACCCCCATGCGAATCAGGCCTCGGCCCGCCAGCTTGGGCTGATCACCCAGCATCGGCCGCCCCGCCTTAAGGAGCCCAGACCATGCTCGATCCAAACGCTGCCGCCATCCTCAGACTGATTGAAGAAAAAGGCGTGCCGCCCATGCATGCCGAGCCTCCGCCACTTGCGCGGGTGTCTTACCGCAATCGGCGGTTTTTCGCGCAGTCCGATCCGCCCACTGTCTCGCTGATTCACGACAAACGAATTCCGGGGCCCGGTGGCGATCTTGGCATCCGGATTTACCGTGGCACGCCGGGTGACGATCTGCGCGGCGCGCTCGTGTTCTTTCATGGCGGCGGCTGGGTAATAGGCGACCTCGATACTCACGATATCGTCTGTCGCCAGCTTGCGCTTGCCGGTGGGTTTTCAGTGATTTCGGTCGATTACCGGCTCGGACCAGAGCATCGCTTCCCGGCGGCAGTCGATGATTGCATCGCCGCGACGCGCTGGGTACGCGAGCATGCACGGGCGCTAAAAATTAACCCGGATCGTATCGCGGTGGGCGGCGATAGCGCAGGCGGCAATCTCGCTGCGGTGGTGTCCATTGCGCTGCGCGACGCGGGCGAGGCGTGGCTGAGCTTTCAGCTCCTCATCTACCCCGTTGCTGACATGCGGCAGCTTGCCGATTCGCACCAGCGAAACGGCGAAGGGTATCTGCTCACCGCCGAGGCACTCCGCTGGTTTCGCGACCACTACATGGGTACCGACAGCGATTGGAATGATTGGCGGGCCTCACCACTTCTGGCCGCCAACCTGTCGGGCCTGCCGTCTGCCATGGTCATCACTGCGGGGTACGACCCGCTGCGCGACGAGGGCCGCCAGTATGCTGATGCGCTGAGCGCCGCCGGCACGCAGGCGCAGTACCTCTGCTTCGAGCGCCAGATTCATGGTTTTGTGAATATGATGCGCGTGATCCCGGAAGCCAGCACAGCCATCCGGATGGCAGCCGATGCCACAGCCCGGGCGCTCGTCTGAGGTCATTGCAGCGTGCGCCCCACCTGGGTAAGGCGCGGCGAGCATGCCACCACGCGAGCCGTGCCGGGCTGGACGAACCGCCTGAGCGCCTAAACCCCGGCGAGCCGCACGCGCGCGAGCGCCATGCCAGCCGCCGCCTGCGTGGGCTCGACCACCGGTACGCCAATCGCGTCTTCGAGCGCCTTCCGATACTGCGCCATGCCCGCACAACCCATCACCACCACATGAGCGCCATGATCGTTGACCAGCTGCCGGCCCGTGGCGATCAGCCGCTCGCGCGTGCGCCCCGCATCGACGAGCTCGGTGACCTGCAGACCCACAGGCAGCTCGGCGGCTAGCCGGTCCATGACACCCATCGCCCCCAGGTAACGAAGATGGCGCGGAATTGATCCGGACAGAATAGCGATCACGCCAAAGCGATGGCCAAGGGTGAGGGCGGTCAGCACGCCGCACTCCGAGATGCCAAGCACTGGCTTACGCGTTACTTCGCGCGCGCTATGGAGACCAGGGTCGCTATAGCAGGCAATCACGAAGCCATCGCAATCATGGTCGCGCGCCGCGATCAGCTTCGAAAGCGGAGCGATCACACCGTCCACATCGCGTTGGGTCTGAATGCCCGGCGGGCCCTCGGCGAGCGTGACACATTCGAACACGGGTCCCCCGGTCAGGCGTAGCGGATCGAGCGCCCGGTCGATACCGTCGGTAACCGCCTGCGTGCTGTTGGGATTGATCACAAGGATACGCTGGGACATGGTTCTCACCTTTTAGCGGATGCTGACCGCCTTGCGCTCGTAGCGGGACAAGAGACGCACAAGTGGCCAGAGGAGTAAGAGGTACAGAAGCCCCGCCGCGATCACGGGCGAGGCGTTGTAGGTGACCGACTGCACCTGGCGCGCGGCATACAACAGCTCAGGCAGCGCAACCACGCTCGCGATCGAGGTGAGCTTCACCACCTCCAGTGTGTTGCTGATCAGATCGGGCACCACATTGCGGACTGCCTGCGGCAGCACCACCCGGCGCAGGCTCTGCCAGCGCGAGAGCCCGGTCGAGCGAGCCGCCTCGTGCTGGCCGGTCGCCACCGACTCAATGCCAGCACGAAGAATTTCGCCGTAATAGCTCGAGGTATTGAGCAGAAACGCCATAGCCACCGCTACGAACGGCGGCGGCTTGAAGCCCAGAAAGGGTAGCCCAAACGCCACAAAGAGCAGAAGGACGAGGGGCGGGAACGCCCGAAACAGATCGGTGTAGATCACCGCCAACCAGCGCAGCGTGCGCGACCGCGAGGTGGACGCGAGGGCGAGCCCAAGTCCCCCTGCAAAACCGAGCGGCACCGCGACCAGGCTCAACAGCAGCGTCATGCCCAGCCCCTGGGCAAGATACGGCAGCGCCTCCCGCAGGATCTCCAGGTTGAAGAAGCCGTCGATCAGCGCTTCCACGCAAACCTCGTCTCGACCCAGCGCCCCAGCCAGACCAATGGGATAAACAGGATCAGATAGGCGATCGCGCCAAGGGTGAGCGGCGACGGATTGTAGGAAAACGAGTAGCCAGCCTGCGCCTGATACAGGATTTCTCCCACCGCCACCACCGACGCGAGAGCCGTGTTCTTAGTGATGACGATGGCGCGACTGGTGAGGGGTGCCACGGTGAGGCGTACCGCCTGCGGCAACACCACCAGCCGCAATCCCTGCGAAAAATTCAGCCCGCTCGAGCGCGCCGCCTCCCACTGCCCGCGCGGCACCGAGAGAATGCCTGCCCACACGATTTCTTCGGCAAATGCGGCGAGCACCAGCGAAAGCCCGACCCACGCCGATGCGAAGCCCGACAACCGCACCCCGACGGTCGGCAGGGCGAAGTAGATGATGATCAGGATCACGAGCGGCGGCACAGCGCGGAACACATCGGCAAAGAGCACGATCAGAACGTTCAGTACCCGAATCTGAAGGCTTCGGAGCACCCCCAGTGCAAGCCCCAGCGCGAGCCCGCTTGCCACCACCGCGAGTGCAAGCAGAATCGTGACCCCCATGCCCTCCAGCACCTTCGGCAGGTACTGCAACATCACCTGCAGGTTGAAGAAAGTATCGATCAGGCCGGTCATCGGCGACACTCAGGAGCCAGCCACCCCATCAGCGATGTTCCACGCTGGCCACGAATTCCCGGATTCTTGCGGGGGCCTCCGGCCCGAAGATCATCGCTGGGGGTCCCTGCTCGATGATTTGCCCGCTCTCCATGAAGACCACGCGATCAGCGGCCCCTCGGGCAAACCCCATTTCATGGCTCACCACCATCATGGTCATGCCAGCCGATCGTAATTCGCGTAGCACCGCAAGCACGCTTCCGACGAGTTC
>SYIM01000324.1 GCA_005798775.1 Burkholderiales bacterium | reverse complement strand
TCCATGCCCGAGACCGCCGAAAACGTGGCATCGGATTTTAGAATCGCGCGCGCCGACCAGGATGCGATGGCGCTTCGAAGCCAGATGCGCGCGCACGCAGCCCAGAAAAACGGCACCTTCGATATCGAGATCGTACCGGTGACGATTCCCTCAAAAAAGGGTGACGCGGTGGTGGTGGACCGCGACGAGCATCCGCGCGAGACCTCGCTCGAGGCACTCGCAAAGCTCAAACCGGTAGTGCGACCCGACGGCACTGTGACCGCAGGTAATGCATCGGGCGTAAATGACGGCGCAGCCGCGCTTCTCCTTGCAAGCGAGGCTGCCGCCGCGCGCCATGGGCTCACCCCCATTGCACGTGTACACGCCATGGCGACCGCGGGTGTGGCCCCCCGGATCATGGGCATCGGTCCGGCGCCGTCCACCAGAAAGCTGCTTGCCAAGACCGGCCTGTCCATCGGCCAGATCGATGTCATCGAGCTGAACGAAGCATTTGCCGCGCAGGGCCTTGCGGTGCTGCGCGAACTCGGTCTGCCTGATAATGCTGCGCACGTGAACCCCAACGGTGGCGCCATCGCGCTGGGTCACCCGCTTGGCATGTCGGGCGCGCGGCTCGTCCTCACCGCGGCCCGGCAGCTGCAGCGCACCGGCGGCCGCTATGCCATCACAACCATGTGCATCGGCGTGGGCCAGGGCATTTCGCTTCTGATCGAGCGCGTCTGAGGTCTGGTGCGAAATGCGCGCATGATTGCGCGCGCCGCACCCTTATTCTTTCACCAAGGAAATCAGCATGAGCGACCAGACCGTTATTGCAGAGATCGAAGCTCTGGAGACACAGCGCCGAGCCGCGCTGGTCGATAAAAATTTTGCGAGCCTTGCCAATCTGCTGGGTGAGGACCTGCTTTACGTGCATTCTTCGGCGGTGGCCGAAGACAAGGCGCTCTATCTGAAAAAGCTCACCGACGGGCTCTACAACTACAGCGCGCTCAAGTCGCTGCGGCGAGCGCACCGTGTGCTTGGTGAAGTGGTTCTGGTCGACGGAGACCTGCAGATCAGTGTTCGCGTCAGCGGCGTCGACAAGGTGGTCAACAGCCGCTACCTGCAGGTGTGGGCACGACGCGCAAGCGGCTGGAAGATGATCTCCTGGCAATCGACCCCCATTCCGCAGGGCTAATCACCCGTCAGCGCGCGGCACGGTGATCGGTGATCGCCCTGCCGCCCGCCACCTCCGCCGGGCCTGCCCGCTCGCGTCGCCCGGCGCGCGCCAGGCGGCAGGCAGTAAGCACACTCGCCGCGGACCGCCCCATATGGACATGAGTTTCATCACCGACCCGTTCTTCTACGCGGTCGCCGTCCCCGCGGTGCTCCTTACCGGCATCTCCAAGGCGGGATTTGGCGGCGCAGTCGGCGGTCTCGCGGTCCCGCTTTTATCGCTTGCAGTGCCGGTACCCCAGGCGCTTGCGATCATGCTGCCTCTTCTTTGCATCATGGACATCCTGGGGCTGATTGCCTATCGCCGCACCTTTGATGCGCGCATCCTGCGGCTCGCCATTCCTGCCGGCATGGTGGGCATCGTGCTCGGTACGCTCTTGTTTCGGGTAGTCGATCCGCGCTGGATACAGGCGCTGATCGGTATCGAGGCGGTGATATTCGCGCTCAATTTCATGCTGAGTAAGCCGCCGCCCAAACCCGACGGGCCGATGCCCATCTCCCCGATCAAGGCCCGTTTCTGGCCGGCAATGTCGGGCTTTACCAGCTTCATTTCGCATGCGGGCAGTCCACCTATGCTGCAGTTCATGCTCCCGCTCGGGCTTGAGCCCAGGGTGTTCGTAGGCACGATGAACTGGTTTTTCGCCTGCATCAATTACGCCAAGTGGATCCCCTATGCGATGCTGGGTCTCATTGACCTGCGTAACAGCGGCACCTCGGCCATGTTGCTGCCCGTGGTACCCGTGGGATTTCTGATTGGCTACTTCGTATTGCGCAAGATCAATGCCGAATGGTTCAGACGCATCGCCACCTGGGGATTACTCACCACGGGGTTGAAGCTTTGCTGGGACGCCTTCATGTGAGGTGTTGTCGGGGCGCCGATCGGCACCCTGCCACTCTTGAGTTGAATGGAGATTCCGTCATGGCCCGTCTGTCTGTCTACGATCCGTTTACCGAAATTTTTCCGGAAATGTTGCGCGGCCTTCTGCAGCAGCCTGCACGCGCGCAGACCGATATCGCAGAGATCCGTGTCGAGGTGCAGGAAAACGCAGAGCAGTATCAGGTGCAGGCTGAGCTCGCGGGTGTAAAAAAGGAAGACATCAGCGTGCAGGTAGATGGCAATCGCGTGTCGATTACTGCTGAGACCCGCCAACAGGCGCAGCCGCGCGAGGGCGACCGGGTGGTTCGAAGCGAGCGTTTCTACGGCGCCATGGCGCGTCAGTTCGAGCTGGGCTCGCAGGTCGACGAGGGCGCTGTACAGGCACGCTTTGAAAACGGCCTGCTCACACTCTCACTGCCGAAAAAACAACCCCCCGCTGCGCGGCGCGTCGCGATCCAGTGAGCACCGGAGCGGTTCGGCTCATTAGCCCCGCGAGGCCGTCACCGGGTAGCCCGCCTCGATGATGGCCTCGGCCACTTTCATTCGCTCCAGACGCGTCTGAACCTCAACCCGGTTCTGCGCCAGATCAACATTGACCTGCGCCGCCTGGTCCAGGCTCTGTATCGAACGCGTGACGGCTGCGGCACAATGGCTGCAGCTGATTCCGCTCACATCAAAACTGTACATGCGAATGCCCTCCCGGCCCGCGTTCCTGCCAAAGCTCTTCTGAATTGTCCCACATGACGTCGGACCCTCAGGCCATCGCGCCCGCCACGACCCGTACGCGTCTTGATGTCAGTGGAATGACCTGCGCGGCCTGTGTCGGTCGCGTGGAGCGCACGCTTGTGAAAATCGACGGCGTGCGCTCGGCGAGCGTGAATCTCGCCACCGAAACTGCGCAGGTTGAGCATGAGCCCGATGCAGTCCGCCCCAGCGTGCTGATCGCTGCCGTCGAGCGGGCCGGTTACGGCGCGCGCATCCGCGGCGACCAGCCCCCACAGGGCGCGAACGCCGCTCCGCCCATCGACCGTGATCTGATCGCCGCGGTGGCGGCGCTCGCACTGGCCGCTCCCCTTGCGTTACCGATGCTGGTGACGCCATTTGGCGTCGAGTGGATGCTCCCTGGACTCTGGCAGTTCGTGCTGTCGGTACCGGTGCAATTCGTGCTTGGTGCACGCTTCTATCGTGCAGGCTGGCGCGCCGCCCGCGCACTCGAAGGCAACATGGATCTGCTGGTCGCGCTTGGCACCTCGGCTGCATGGGGTCTCAGCGCCTGGACGCTCTGGGAACACCGGGGGCATGAGCATCCGCCTCTTTATTTCGAGGCCTCCAGCATCGTCATCGCGCTGGTGCTGCTTGGCAAGTGGCTCGAGCTTCGCGCGCGCCGCAGCACTGCGGCAGCGATTCGTGCGCTCTCCGCGCTTCGACCCGACCATGCGCGAATCGCGGTGGACGGTCGCGAAATCGTGCTGCCGCTTGACCAGGTGCGTATCGGTGACCACGTGGCGGTGCGCCCCGGCGAGCGCATCTCGGTCGACGGCGAAATCGAGAGCGGGCGCTCGCATGTCGATGAATCCATGCTCACTGGAGAAGGCGTGCCCGTGGTGCGCGAGCCGGGTGACCGGGTGACAGGTGGTTCGATGAACGGCGAAGGTGCGCTGGTGGTTCGGACGACCGCGATCGGCGCTGCGACGGTGCTGGCCCGAATCATCGAGCTGGTCGAAGCGGCGCAGGCCAACAAGGCGCCGATCCAGCGCCTGGTGGACCGCGCCAGCTCGATCTTCGTGCCGGTGGTGCTCGCGCTTGCGCTGGTCACGCTTCTCGGCTGGGGGCTCTTTCGGGGTGACTGGACTGCGGCGGTCATGCATGCAGTGGCTGTGCTCGTGATCGCCTGTCCGTGTGCGCTCGGGCTCGCCACACCGGCTGCGGTCATGGCGGGCACCGGCGTGGCCGCCCGTCACGGCATTCTGATCAAGGACGCGCTGGCGCTTGAAATCGCGCACCATGTCACAGTCGTCGCGTTCGACAAGACCGGCACACTCACGGTGGGCGAGCCCCGCGTCATGGCCTGTGAGGCTGCAGCCGGTGTCGACCGAGGACGCATGCTCGCGCTTACCGCAGCAGTGCAGGCCGCAAGCGAGCATCCGCTTGCTCGCGCCGTACGCCAGGCCCATGCGGGTCAGGCGAGTGCCGAGCCCTTGCCGCTCACGCTCGATACCCGCGCGGTCGCCGGTCGCGGTGTCATTGCAGAGGTACGCGGTGCCGCTGATGCGAAATCGCTCACCGTACTGATCGGCAATGCCCGCCTCATGGCTGATCACGCGGTCGACCTCACCGAGCTTCACGCTGGCGCGGCTCGACACGCGGCAGCCGGACGTACTGTGTCGTATGTGGCGCTCGCTGACCCGGCGCAGACCAGCGCCCCGCGGGCCCTCGGGATCCTGGCCTTCAGCGATGCGATCCGTCCGGGCGCTGGCTTGGCCATCGCCGTCCTTCGGGCGCGGGGCCTTCGCACGGTACTGGTCAGCGGCGATAACGAAGGCGCGGCGCAAACTGTCGGCCGCGTGCTTGGCCTGGGCGATATCCACGCCGGGGTGCTGCCCGAGCGCAAAGCACAGCTGATCGCGTCGCTTCGCGGCGAGCCCCCCCACAGCGTGGTGGCGATGGTCGGTGATGGCATCAACGACGCACCTGCGCTCGCTGCTGCCGATGTGGGTATCGCCATGGGTAGCGGTACCGATGTCGCGATGCATGCGGCCGGCATCACGCTCATGCGCAGCGATCCGCTCCTGGTGCCGGCTGCGCTCGATATTTCGCGTCGTACCCATGCCCGCATCCGTCAAAATCTGTTCTGGGCATTTTTCTATAACGTGATTGGTATCCCCGCAGCAATGCTGGGCGCGCTTGACCCGGTCATCGCCGGGGCCGCCATGGCCCTGTCGTCGGTCAGCGTGGTCGGCAATGCGCTGCTACTGACGCGCTGGCGGCCAGTGCGTCAGGCGGGTGCCGCGCCCGGGTCGCCCCAGGCGAACCCGGCAAAGGCGTAAGCGAACGCTTCAAAGCGCGCGGCCGGCAGCGCTTCGATCGCTGCCGCGGCCGCCCGACCGCCTCCTCCAAAGGTGGCACACAGCCGATCGGCGCCACGTCGCCGCGTGATCGGCGCCCGCACGCTGATATCGAGCGCACCGTCGGCCCGCTCGCGCGCCACCGCGTGTGCACGCGCCGGATCGTCGCTCGCCCTCCGATTGGCAAAGGGCCCGATCACGCGGCGCGACCAGCCCGCGTCGGGCAGGAGCCAGATACGGCCAGTGGCGCCCTCACGCCAGGGCGGCACGGCAAGCGCCTGCGCCAGATCGTCGCGGCGGCACAAATCGAGCGCTCTCAGCACGGGCTCGGCGGCCAGGGCATCGAGTGGGTCGCGATGCCTTACAAGAAGCCGGTAGAGCCCGGCCGGCGCAATCAGGCAGTCCGAGTCATGGTCGCCGTAGGCGTTGTAATTGACCGATTCGCCAAGAGTCTTCAAGGCCTCGCAGGTTTCCGAATCAAAGCCTTCACGCGCCGCGAGCCCCTGCGCGCTCGCGGCGAGGTTATCGCCCCAGGCCGCAGCCGCCGCCCAGGCGCTGAAGCGCCCGCTCAGGTAACGGTCCACGATCAGGCTTGTGCACTGCGACGGATCGGTATCAATCCAGGCGGCCAGGCCCGGATGATCAAAGCGGCGCTCGGCCGAGTGGTGATCGAAGTAGCGCACCGTGGCGCCCGCGGCAAGAATCCTGGACAGCGCCGCCACATTTCGATCAATGGAGATATCGCAGACCGTGACCTGATCACCGCTTTGCGCCGCCACGCGCTCCAGCAGCGCGATATCGTGCTTTCGACCGGTCACCAGGGTTGCCGGCCCGGGTTCAGCCAGGCGCAACTGCACCATTGCAAACAACCCGTCGGCGTCGCCATTACAGACATCGATCAAGGCCATTGCGCAAAGTCTCCTCGGGTTGGTGGCGACATCGTAGCGCCTTGCGCGGGCGCACACCGGATCGCGGACAGGCGGGCATGCTGTGCGGCAAGGAGCGCCATGCAATGAATCAAACCCATGCCCGACAAGCGACGCGGGGCAGGCGAAGCGAGCGTTTGCAGTCTGCGGCGAGGTGCTCGATGCCATCGGTGCCACCCCCGCACGCGCAAGCCGCATGCTGGTGGCGGCCGCCCAGGGTTCGTTCCTCGATCGGGCGGCGGGGCAACATCAAGCCGCCTCAGTCCGCGCGCTGCAGGCTGCTCTGTCGCAACCATATCGCTCATCCGCACTGCACACCTTGCCAGAGCCCCCTGTCGCCTGCTCCAATGGTGATCTTTTCACGTTTGAGACCCGCCGCCCATGTACGCGATCAACGCCGGCCACCGAATTTTCTACACCACCGCGGGCACCCAGGGCCCCTGGGTCGTGATGTCGCATTCGCTTTGCTGCGATCACACGATGTGGGAGCCCCAGATGGAGATGCTGGCGCGCCATTACCGCGTGCTCGCCTTCGACACGCGCGGCCACGGCGCAAGCGACCCCTGGAGCACGCCCTACACGCTCGATGACCTGGCCACCGATGCGATCGCGGTGCTCGATGCTGCAGGTATCGAGCGCCCGCATTTCGTAGGCTTATCGATGGGCGGCATGATCGGCCAGACACTGGGCTTCAGCCACCCGGGCCGCATCGCCTCGCTGGTGCTCGCCAACACGAGCAGCCGCTTTGCGCCCGAGATGCAGCCGGTCTGGGACGCGCGGATCGCAGCTGTGCGTCGCGACGGGATCGAGGCGGTGGTCAAGCCCACCATCGAGCGCTGGTTCACCGCACCGTTCGTTGCCGAGCGCCCGGCGCTGATCGCCCGCATCAGCCAGCAGATCCGCCGAACTTCCGTTGCAGGCTATACCGGCTGCGCACGCGCGATCTCCACCCTCAACCTCGCTGACCGGATCAGCGTCATCACCTGCCCGGTGCTTGCCATCGCTGGTCGTCAGGACCCGAGCACCACACTGGCCATGCACGAGGATATCGTCCGCGCCGTCCCGGGCGCCGAGCTCGCGGTGCTTGATCCGGCTGCGCATCTGTCAAATTTTGAGCAGTCGCAGGCGTTCAATGACGCGCTCGCGGGTTTCCTCGCACGGGTTGCGCGCTAGCGCGACAATGCGGCTCGGGGTCATCTCCCCATCGTTTTTGTTCTCTGTTCGGAGTCATCGTGCTGAAGGCCCTGTCCGTCCTTGATCTCGTTCCCGTCCGTCAGGGCGACACGCCGCGTGAAGCTTTGGCCAATGCGGCGAGCCTCATCCGTCATGTCGAGTCCCGGGGGTTCACCCGCTACTGGGTGGCCGAAGATCACAACATGACTGGCATCGCAAGTGCG
>SYIM01000323.1 GCA_005798775.1 Burkholderiales bacterium | reverse complement strand
GCGAGCAAGGCGCTCGCAGAGGCGCGAATGGCAACCGACGGTGCCGCCCGGCTGCTTGTCGACGCACAAGCCGCAGCGGAAACCGAGCGCAAGGTGGCCGCCGAGGCACGAACCCAGGCGGAAACCGAGCGCAAGGTGGCCGCTGAGGCGCGAACCCAGGCTGAAACCGGGCGCAAGGCGGCCGCCGAGGCACGAACCCAGGCTGAAACCGCGAGCAAGGCGCTCGCAGAGGCGCGAATGGCAACCGACGGTGCCGCCCGGCTGCTTGTCGACGCACAAGCCGCAGCGGAAACCGAGCGCAAGGTGGCCGCCGAGGCACGAACCCAGGCTGAAACCGAGCGCAAGGCGGCCGCAGAGGCGCGAACCCAGGCTGGAACCGAGCGCAAGGCGGCCGCCGAGGCACAGGCTACCGTTGCGACCGCTACCCGCACGCTCGAGGAAGTCCGATCCACCCTCGCCGCGCGCGAAATTCGGCTGACCGAACTCCAGCGCGATTCAAAGCTCCTCGATGAGAAATCACGCGCCCTCACGCAGGCACTTGAGGAACGTACCGCCGAGGCGAGCCGCACCCGAAGCGAACTCACCAAAGTCACCGACGCCGCGCGACAAGCACAGACCGAGCTGCAAAAAAGTCTCGATCAGGCGCGCGTCTCGCAGCAGGGTGCAGCCACTGAGCGTGACGCGCTCGCCACCGAGTTCGCCGCGATGCGTACCCGAGCGGCGGCCATTGACCGGGAGCTTCAGCAAAGCACCGGCAATCTGGACCAGGAGCAAAAGCGCGCGAGCGATCTCACTGACCGACTGGCCGCAGCGGTCAGCGAACAATCGAAGCTTCGTACCAGCACCGATGCCCAACGCGCGGAGATCGCCGTCATCAGCGCCGCACTCGCTGACGCACAGACAAAAGTCGCCCGTCTCACCGGCGCCCGCGGCATCTACACCGTGCAGGACGGCGATTCGCTATCCTCGATCGCGCTCTTCTTCTATCGCAACGCCTATCGCTGGCCGGGCATCGCACAGGCCAACAAGCACCTCATCAATCATCCCGACAAAATCTTCCCGGCGATGGTGCTGATCATCCCGAAATAGCGCGGCCACCGACCCCGGCCAGGCGAGATTGCGGTTGATATACTCAAGACATATCAGCCGCCCCAGAGGAGTCACCCATGGCCGACACCGCCAAACCCGCCGAACTCAAGAAGCGGACCATCACTGAAATCCGCGACTCAAAAAAAACCGGTGAGAAGATGGTCTACACATCGGTGCCCGACTACACCTCAGCCAAGTGGGCTGAAGCCGCAGGGGTCGATGTGGCCGTGGTGGGTGACAGCCTTGCCATGGTCGGGCACGGTCATCCCAGCACCGTGCCCGCCACCATGGACATGATGGTGATGCATGCACAGGCGGTACGGCGCGGCGCACCCAACACGTTTGTGCTGGGCTGCATGCCCTACCAGAGCTACAACACCGTCGATCGGGCACTCCAGAACGCCACCCGCTTCATGCAGGACGCAGCCTGCGACGCGGTCAAGCCCCAAGGCGGAAAATCACAGGCACACATCCTGCGGGCGCTGGTCGATGCCGGGATCCCCACCGCCTCGCACATTGGGCTCACGCCCCACACCATCGCCATGTTCGGCGGCTTCAAGATCCAGGGCCGGACCGCCGACGCCGCGATGAAAATTCTCGAAGACGCGTTTGCCATTCAAGATGCCGGCTGCTTCATGCTCGAGTTCGAAGCGGTGCCCGCGCCCATTGCGCGCGCCATCAGCGAACAGCTGGACATCCCCACCATCGGCATCGGCGCGGGTGCCGGCACCGACGGGCAGATCCTGCTCTCCTACGATCTGCTCGGTGTATTCACCGACTTCAAACCCAAGTTCACCAAGCGCTACGCGAACCTCACCGAGGTAGCGGTAGCCGGTCTCAAGGCCTATGTCGCGGATGTCAAACAAGGCACCTTTCCCGACGACGATCACAGCTACGGTGTCGACCAGAAGGAGTACGAAAAATTCCTGGGCCTAATCGAAAAGCGCCGCCAGCACTGACGCGCGCAAAAGGCCTGCGCCCTACCCGCACGACGGCGCAGCCCCTCGCCCGGGGGGCCGTGCGCCCCGCTGCGCCGTCCCTGTTGGCCTCGCAGCCCGAGGGGGCAAGCGCGCAAACGCTCACCGAACAGGCCTACACGCTTCTCGAGGAAATGATCGTGCGGCTCGAGCTCACGCCCGGTAGCGCGGTTTCAGAAGCCATGCTCTCAGCGCGGCTGGGCATCGGCCGCACGCCCATCCGCGAGGCGCTGCAGCGCCTCGCGCGCGAGCGGCTGGTCCGAATTCTTCCGCGGCGGGGCGTGATCGTCTCCGAGATCGACGTCAAGTCGCAGCTGCGGCTCCTGGAGGTGCGGCGTGAAATCGAACGCCTGATGGCGCGCGCCGCCGCGAGGCGCTCCTCAGCCAATGAGCGCAGCCAGTTCACCGATCTGGCGAAGGCGTTCCGGCGTTCTGCGCGAGCGCACGACGACGTGAGTTTTCTTCGCACCGATCGCGAGTTCAACGAGCTCTGCCTCGCCGCAGCGCGCAATGAATTCGCAGCCACCGCCATGGGGCTCATGAACTCGCTCTCGCGACGCTTCTGGTTCCTGCATTTTCGCCAGGCAGCCGACCTGCCCGTCGCCGCCAGGCTGCATGCCGATCTCGCCCAGGCAATTGCCGACGGCGATGAGGCACTGGCGGGCGGCGCGGTCGATTCGCTCCTCGACAACATCGAATCCTTTACCCGCAACACCGTCAGCACCGATTTCTGAAATCTGTCGTCCGGGCTGCCCTGAGGCCGCTCGATAAGCGCTGAGACATATCTCTAACATGTCAAGCCACGTTGCAAACTGCAGGAGAACACCCATGGCCCACCTGATCGAACGTCACAACCCTTCTCCGCGTCAGGTTCGCTTTCGCGAAGACTACCGCTCCAACATCCATCCCGCCTATAACGGCCTGCTTCACATCAGCGTGATCTATGCGGTGGGTATCGTCGTGCTTGGCTTATGCATCGCCCAATTGCAGGGCGCAAGCTGGGAGTGGCTCCTAGTCGTGCCGGTGTTCTTTTTCTCCAATCTGTTCGAGTGGTGGATCCACAAAAACGTGATGCACCGGCTGGTTGACGTGTGGGCGCTGCGCGCTATCTACGACCGGCACACCCGCCAGCACCATCAATATTTCACTGACAACGAAATGACGGTGGATTCCGCCCGCGAGTGGCGCATCATCTTCTTTCCATGGCGTGCGCTCTTTACCTTCATGGGGCTGGGTGCGCCCTTTGCGATCGCGCTTGGCTGGCTGGTGAACCCCAACGCGGGTTACATCCTCATGATCACCATCGTCGGCCAGTATCTGCTCTACGAACTCTTTCACTACTGCTGCCACGTGCATGACAACGCGTTCGTGCGCAACATGCCGTTCATCAACACCATCCGTCGTCATCACACCGCGCATCACAACTACGGAATCATGATGACGCACAATATGAACCTCACCTTTCCGATCGCCGACTGGGTGATGGGAACCAGCGACCTCGACCGCGGGCTCGCAGGCACGTTGCTAAACGGCTACAACGAAGCCCACATCCGCGCCGAACTTCGACCCACGATCGAACGCTACCGTCGCGAAGACGCGCCGGTCACGCTCGATGGCCCGGTCACCACGCCGGGACAGATGGCCTGATCACTGATTTGCGCAGCGCTTAAAACAAACTACATTCTAAGGAGACACCTCATGCGTAAACGTGATTTTCTGAAGGCGAGTGCAGCCAGCGGGCTGGCCACAGCACCCTTGCTTGCCAACGCCCAGGCAGGGCCCACATAAAGCTGGAAAGTGGTAACCGGCTGGGCAGGCGGCCCGCTCATGGATATCGGTGCCAAGCCGTTCGCCGAGCGCACGGCAGCCGTCTCGGGCGGACATTTCCAGATCCAGACGTTCCCGGGCGGCGCCCCCGGTAACGCCCTCCGCGTGCCCGAAACCGTGAAGAACGGCGTGGCCGAATGCGGTCATACCTGGATGGGCAAAACCGGGGTAAAGACGTCAGCACGGTGCTCTTTGGCGGCTACGCGGGTTCGATGACAGTGAGCGCATGCTGCACTGGCTCTTTGGCGCGGGCGGCGACGACATGCAGCGCGCCCATCGCGAAGCAAAGGAAGGCATCATCCCCATGCTCGAGCGCGGCGCAATCGACGTCACCGAATGGGGCACGCACTGAGAAAACATCTCCACCAGCTTTCGCAAGGTCGCGCGCTATGTGATCATTCCTGGCGTGCATCAGCCCACCGCGCCCTTCGAGCTGGTGATCAACAAAGATGTCTGGCAGAAAATGCCTGCCGCCGACCAGCAGCTGGTGCAGCTCATCGCACGTCTGGTCACCTTCGAGAGCTGGGTCAAGATTGGAAACGAGGACGCCAAGGCGCTTGAGTTCTATCGCAAGACCGGCAACCAGATCATCGAACTTGATGCTGACGTGCAGAAGCAGGCTCGCAAGATCGGCCTCGACTGGGCGACCAAGACTGCCGAAAAAGATCCTGCGTTTACCAAGATCCTGAAGAGCCAGGTCGACTTCGAGAAAGAATGGGAAGGCGCCGTGGTTCGTGCCACTGCGGCGCCGCTGAACGTGATCGCGATGCCAGGCTGCCCCGATATCGCCACGCTGCAGGCGCTGGGGGTACGTCGTCTTTCACAAGGATCAGGACTCGCGAGAGCGATGCGGGGCGTTGCCGGCAGCATTGCACGCGAGTTGCTCGACCAAGGTCGTTACCCTTCGTTTCATCGAGGCTCGGTCGGCTACGCACAGGCCAATGCGCTGTTTAGCGACCGGTGCCCGAGCCCGTCAGCTAACCCTCACCTGAAAGCGCTTCCGGAATGAATACCTCCTATGTGCTCACGCTCTCCTGCCCCGACCGAGCCGGCATTGTTCACGCGGTGTCGGGCTTTCTTTATGAGCGTGGCGCCAATATCGTGGAGGCCGCGCAGTTTGGCGATGTAGCAACTGGGCTTTTTTTCATGCGCGTGCAGTTCGAACTCGCAACCGCACGGATGCCGACGGTGGCGCTTCGTACCGAATCCGAGCCGGTGGCGCAGTCGTTTTCCATGTGCGCGAGGATCGTTGAACTGAGTCGGCGGCTACCCACCGCCATCATGGTGTCCAAACTCGGTCACTGTCTGAACGATCTACTTTTTCGGTGGCGAAGCGGGCTGCTGCCTCTCGATATTCGCGCGATTGTCTCGAACCACCGAGACTTCTATCAGATGGCCGCTTCCTATGACATCGCCTTTCACCATTTCCCGGCGACCCCTGACACCACGGCCGAGGCCGAGGCGCGGCTTCTGGAAGTGGTGAGGTCGGAGGGTGTGGAGCTGGTGGTACTGGCCTGCTACATGCAGGTGCTGTCGCCGGGCCTCTGCACACAACTGGAAGGCCGGGCCATCAATATTCATCACTCGTTTTTGCCCAGCTTCAAGGGTGCGCGCCCCAATCAGCAGGCGCACGACCGGGGCGTGAAACTGATTGGCGCAACCGCGCACTACGTGACCACCGATCTCGATGAAGGACCCATCATTGAGCAGGACGCAGCGCGCGTGGATCACACCAAAGACGTTGCCACGCTCACCGCGATTGGGCGCGACGTTGAAAGCGGTGTGCTGGCCCGAGCGCTCAAGTGGCATGCGGAGCATCGCGTGCTGCTAAATAGCTCGAAAACTGTGGTGTTCCGCTAACCGCCACGATGCTCACCCGCCAGCCAGCAGGACGCCTGCGGGTATGGCACACAGGCAGGCTACCAGAACCAGCCGATCAGAATCGAACCACACGCGCCAGCCTGAGACGGGGCTCAGGGGTTTCGTTATCGCTTTCATCGCTGCACTCCTTTTCTGTCAGTACGGCGATGATCCACCTCCCCAGGCTCATGGCGTGAGCCTCAGCTGGGCAAGCAAACCCAGGGCCTGAGTGTGGCGTTCAAGCGCTGTCGCCGCCCACTGTGACTCAAGAGCTGCCACCCGTGGCCGTCGGAGTGCCTCGCGGATCTGGGGATTGAAGGCCTGAACGACCGACTCGTCAGTGAGCATTCGCTCGGGCAGTGCAGGGCCGTAGGCAAGCGCACGCGCTTGAGCGAGCGTCTGGCGAGCGGAGCGCTCGTCAGCGGCCGTCGCCGCGCGCCGAGCCCCATCACGAAGTGCCGCGCACGACTGCCGGAGCTGCGGTGCGTGAGTCACCAGCCACTGGCGGGCAAGCGCGCTCAACGCCGGTTCACGCCGCTCCATCTGCGCGAGATCGACCGACAGATACTGTGCGACCGCAGGCGGGGAGCGACGAACGGTTCGAACACGCGTATCGCCCGGCGGTGTCGCAGCGGGCGGTGTCGCAGCGCAGGCCAGGGCGGTGATAAATCGCGCGAACCGTTGCGCAAGTCTCATATCCCGGGAGCCCGCCGCAACCAGCGCGAGCCGGGTCCACGCCAACAAGACAAATGCAGACTGCGCCTCGAGCGACGGATCGGTCACCGCGTCTTCAAATACAAAGCTGAGCGGCGTAAGGCCCCGCCCATCGCCGCCTGCGCTGTTGGCAACCAGCCCCGACAGCAGCGCCCACCCAGCCTCCCAGCCGCGATCCTGCAGAGTCGATTCAATCAGCAAGTTCCCCAGGCTGCCTGGCGAAGCGAACGGGTTGGCGAGCTCGCCGGTACACTCCCCCTGGGTAAGGTCCTGCCACCGCTCGGGCCACGACGGCCCGGAAGCCGCCGCCGGTCGGGCAAGCGCAATCCGGATCAGATGCTGGGCGTGCGCGGTGAGTCCCTGATCCGCAGATACTGCGCCTCCCATCGGTTGCGGTTCGCCATCGACACCAAGAAGCAGCCCGTCGGCCGCCGCTGCACTGAAGCTCTCAGCCGAAGCGGACCAGATCAGGTGCGGGCGCTGCGCCGGCGTGCTCGAGCGAAGCGTCGCCAGAATCTGCTCGGGACGCTGGATGATGAGTTCGACACGCGCGCCCGGATTGGCCTGCTCAAACGCCCGCACCCGCACCCGCGCATACGACTCGGGCAGCGTGCTCACGATGATGAGCGAGGCGAGCCGGGGGCCCCTGCCTGCGGGATAACCGTTTGCGCACCCGCGTCGCCCGGTGGCATCAACCCCACCGTGACAGCGAGCAACATCAGCGCAATCGCTTGGGCGCACGCCGAACGGAGCTTCGTTGCATAATTCCCGGTCAAAGGCCGGGGCGCGCGCTGGCCCCGCCTGCGATTCTAGGCTGCCGTCTGCTCACCGTTGTCCGACCATCACCCTTCCTGCGAGTTAATCGCCTCCCGGGCGCCAAAAATTTCCCTTATGACACCTTCCGCCGCCGTCCGCTTTCTGCGCCTGCTGCTGCCCGTCGTGCTGCTGGCAGGTGCGGCCTGCATCGCCTCGGCCGACAGCCCCACGCCACGCAAGCACGTGTGGGCGACCCCCGACAGCGGCAGCGAAGCGCATGAGCAATTGCGCGCGCTCAGCGGTACGCTCGCCAAGGGCAGCGTGGTACGGGTGCAGATCGAGAGCTCCGCCTCGCACCTGACCCGCGCTCGGATGCTGCGCGAGGGTCGGGCGCAGCTCGCGGCCACCAGCGTGGCGGGCAGTGTCTTTGCCCAGGAGGGCCTGTTTGCATTCGCCAGCGCAGACTGGGGACCACAGCCCGTCCGGGCCGTTCTTATGAATTCACACGGGCAGTTACTCGGCCTCGTGGCGGCGGGCGACGCCGGCATCAGTTCCGTCGCAGAGCTCAAAGGCAAGCGCGTCGCGCGCATCAAGAATGCCCCCGAAGTTGATCTGCACCTGCGCGCACTGCTCGCCCACGCCGGGCTGACGTGGCAGGACGTCACCTCGGTGTCCACCGAAGGCTATGGCGCCGCCATCCGTGCCGTGGCCGCCGGACGCGCCGATGTTGCATTCGCCGCCTCACGCACCCTGGAGCTGCAGGCATTGGCTTCCTCCAAGCGTGGGCTCACCTGGCCGCTGGTGCCGCACGCCGACGAACAGGGGTGGCGCCAGCTTCGTCAGTGGGCGCCCTACATGGTGCCGGTCGACGCGGTGACCGGTACCGGCCTGTCAGACAAGGAGCCGGTTGAAAGCGTGAGCTGGCCCTATCCGGTTCTGATCACGCTGGCACGACGCGATGCCGATGAAATCCAAGCCATCACCCGCGAGCTCACCGAACGGTGGCGCGACTACCACGACGCAGCGCCTGGTAACGCGGGTTGGGAGGCGCGTCGCCAGCCGCTTGCATGGGCCATTCCATGGCATGACGGCGCGGTTCGCGTGTTTCGTGAGCAGGGTCTGTGGCGCACGGAACACCAGGCCCATCAGGAGCAACTGCTCGAGCGCCAGCGCGTGCTGAAGCAGGTCTGGGAGAGCCTGCGCCGATCCGGCGAGCCGGGTACCGGCCCGGATCCCGAGCACGAAACCATGTGGCTGAAAGCACGAGCTGAAGCCTTGAGAAAGGCGGGGCTCGATACCCTATGGGACGCCGGGGCGCTGTGAACATCGGAGCGCCGGGTTCAACACGGTGCCCGCGGGCGGAAGCCGCAGGCGGCAGACCGAGTGCCTGGGCAATCACCGCGCTTCCAGCGCAAGCCTGGGGCGAGGCGCCTAAACCGCCCCGAGCGCAGCGCCTCAGTAAGTGCCGGGGTAGGTGCCGCCGTCGATCAGGAAATTCTGTCCGGTGACATACGAGGCCTGCCCGCTGCACAGATACGCGCAGGCCTGACCAAACTCGTATGGGTCGCCCAGGCGGCCCGCCGGAATCGCCTTCGCACGCGCAGCCAGAGTTTCTTCCAGGCTCTGTCCCTGCTTGGTTGCCATCGCCTGCGCGGTTGTGCGGATCCGGTCGGTGTTGAACACGCCGGGCAGCAGGTTGTTGATCGTGACGTTGTGCCTCACGTTCTGACGCGCCAGACCCGCAACGAAGCCGGTGAGACCACTGCGCGCGCCATTGGAGAGACCCAGTACCTCGATCGGTGCCTTGACCGAGCTTGAAGTAATGTTGACGATCCGGCCGAAGCGGCGCGCGACCATGCCGTCGATGGTTGTCTTGATAAGCTCG
>SYIM01000322.1 GCA_005798775.1 Burkholderiales bacterium | reverse complement strand
GGCTACAAGTTCCAGTTCATCACCCTCGCAGGTTTCCACTCGCTCAACTACTCGATGTTCGAGCTTGCGCATGGCTATGCCCGTGACAACATGTCGGCGTTCGTACGGCTGCAGGAAGCAGAATTTGCAGCCGCCGATAAAGGGTTTACCGCGGTGAAACACCAGCGTGAAGTGGGTACAGGTTATTTCGACGCCGTCACCACCACTGTTGAACGCGAGGCCTCAACTGCGGCGCTGAAGGGTTCGACCGAAGATGAGCAGTTCTTTGACGGACACGGACAGCATCGTAAGGCTGGCTGATCGAGGCGTGTGACCTCTTGCCCCCCGGTCGCGCAAGCGCCGGGGGTGGTGTTACGTCAGTCGAGCTTTGCGCCCGAGTCTTTCACCACCTTGGCCCACTTGGCGATTTCGCCATCGACGAATTTGCCCATGTCCTCGGGTGACTGACCCCCGGCCTCGGCGCCCAGACTTTCCCAGATTCCTTTCAGTTCGGCGCCAGACAGCGCCTTGGCGATTTCCTGCTGCAGCCGATTCACAATGTCGCGCGGCGTGCCGGCCGGCGCCCACACTGCGTACCAGGTCCGGGCGTCGTAGCCCTTCACCCCGAGTTCATTAAGCGTGGGGATGTCAGGTAGCGCAAACGAGCGCTTGGCCGATGACACCGCAAGCGGGATCAGACGTCCCGATTTGATGTGCTGGATTGAAGTGCCCATACCGTCGAACATGAAGTCGACCTGCCCCGCGAGAAGATCCTGCATGGCCGGGCCCGCGCCGCGATAGGGGATATGCGCGGCAAAGCTCCCTGTGAGCGTCTTCCAAAGTTCCACCGTGAGGTGATGCGTGGTGCCGTTACCGGCCGAGGCGTAATTGAGCCTGCCCGGGTTGGCCTTCACGTAGTCGGCGAAGCTTGCGTAGCTGCGCGCCGCCACCCGCTGCGGGTTCACCACGACAACGTTGGGCACGTACGAAAGCACGGTGACGGGCGTCAGATCTTTCTGCAGGTCATAGCCCAGCCGCGGATACATGCTCACAGCAATCGTGTGATGCACCGCACCCACTAGCAGCGTGTAGCCGTCCGGGGCCGACTTGGCGGCCACCTCGGCGCCCAGGGTGCCGCCTGCGCCGCCACGGTTATCAATCACGAATGACTGCCCCAGGTTGGCCGACAGCACCTTGGTGAGCGGGCGTGCGAATGCATCGGTGCCACCCCCCGGCGGGAAGGGCACGACCAAGCGCACCGGTTTGGTTGGGTAGCTCTGAGCCTGAATGGAAAATGGCGACGCGAGTGCAAGGGTCGCCGCGACGCTCAACAGTAATCGACGATTTTTCATGGGGGTCTCCTCTGCTTGAATCGGCCGGATGATAGAGCAATCCCTCAGCGGTGCTGCAATTCCGGGGTGGTGCGGTAAGCGTTGTCGCTGCGCGACGGACCGTCGATCATCAGAACTAGGCTTTCGCGCTCAAGCCACGTCAACCCGCGCCGATCCTGGGTGTCCGGGGTGTCGCGCGACTGGCCTAGACCGCTCTGACGAATTGTCCGCACTGGTTCGGATCTCTCTAATGGGGTTGTCATTCCCATCCAAGGAGATCCCATGAATTCACCCGTTCCCGGTCTGTCCGTGTTCCGTGCCCGTCGCCAGGCGGGCCAGGGCATGACCGAATATCTCATCGTGGTCGCGCTCATTGCCGTGGCTGCGATCGGCGTCTACAGCCTCTTTGGCCAGACACTTCGCAGCCAGACTGCTGGGCTCGCCATGGAAATCTCGGGCCAGTCCTCAAGCACGGCAGTTTCCTCGGCGCAGGGCAGTGCGACCAGCGCTCAGTCGTCTTCGTCGCAGCGCAAGGGACTCGGCAACTATGGGCTCGATAACCAATAGCCGCCGGCGGCGCGCGCAGTCCGGGCAGGCGCTGGTCCTTGCCCTGCTGCTGATCGTGGGGGGAGCCTTTCTTCTGCTCGCGGTTTTCAGTAGCGGGCGCGTCCTCACCACCCGCCAGAGTCTCAACGACGCGGCCGATGCTGCGGCACTCAGTGCCGCCACCTGGCGCGCCCGCGTCCTCAACTATGCCGCCTACACCAACCGGGCGATGGTCGCCCAGGAAGTGGCGCTGGCGCAGGCGGTCACCATTGCTTCCTGGGCCCGATATTTCGATGCGCTCGCGGCCAACGCCCAATCGGTGGCGGCGGCTTATCCACCGGCAGCACTTGCCGTGGCAGCGATCGCATCCGGCGCCGACCTTGCTCGTGCTGCAACCGAACACGCTGCATCCGCGGAGATGGCATGGCGTGCGCATGAACAACTCGGCTACAAGGTCTGGCTTGAGCGCAGCCAGGTCGCGCTGCTGAAGTCCGCCGAAGTGTTCGGATTGGGGGCCATCGCCAACGAAGTGGTGCGAAGCGGCGATTCCCGGTTTTTCGCCTTTGCGTTGGGTGACGCCGGTGCGTTTGCCGCGTTTACGCAGCCGCAGGTGGACGCGGAAGACAAGGCAAGGCTGCGTCAGGTGGTGCTTGAATCGCTCGACCCATTCACCGCCAACCCACGAAGTGCAGATCACCGGCTGCCGCTGCCGTCGTCGTGCGTGGGGCGAAGTGCAGATCTGGACAAGTGGACACTGTGGCTTCGCCGCAGAGGGGGTACTGCGCTCCATGAATCGCTTGAAACCTGGTCGGCCGTCGACACGCTGTCGCTTCACGACTGGCGGGCAGGCGGGTTCCTGGGGCTCGGGGCATGTCGCGATCGCGAGGCGGTGGCGGTGGGCTGGGGCGGTGCAGGCGTCAACCCGGCATGGAACGACTCACAGTTGCAGAGCGCGAACACGAACCCAGGCGCCACCGCATTGGCGCTCTTTGGTGCAAGCGGCGATTCCACCTCGCTCGCAGGCCTCCCACAGGTTCACGATCTGGGCGCACAGATCCGACTTGGCAACGCGCCCGCGGTGTCGCAGTTGGCCGTGATGGCGCGGGTCGAGGTACGCGACATCGGAACCGCCGATAAGCTCGCAGTCACCAGCGGTCGGATGCGGCTTAGTGATGGGGCGCATGGGCGCTACCTCTGGGCGCTCTCGGCCGCCGAGGTCTATTTCAGCCCACCGCCCGAAGCCTCCACACCCGCGCAGCTTCCCAGTCTGTTCAGTCCGTTCTGGCAGGCTCGACTCATTTCACCCACGGAGGCGCACCGTGCGGCGGCGGCAACCTATGCGCGTTGATCTCGATCGCGAGGCGCGCCCGCTTGCAGGCCAGCCCGCACCGGCTCTCAGGCCACCTCAAACGGGGCGGCAGCGTGGTCAGGCCATGGTTGAAACCCTGGTCTTCATGCTTGCCGCGGTCGCGTTGTTGTTCGCGGTTCTGATGATCGGACGTCTGCATGCGCTTCAGGCAAGCGCCGCCGGGGCGGCGAGGGCGCTTGCTTTCGAGTGCCGGCTCGAGAGCGCTGGGTGTGACGATCCGGCGCGGGCGGCCGACCTCGCGGCTGCGATTCGTGTGCGTCATCTCGGCTGGCTGGATGGCGAGGCAGTGCACTCCGCCATGTCCGGGGCGTCATCAGGGCAGGGCACAAGCCCGCACCCGCTCTGGACCAACCCCGACGGCAGCCGCATGGTCGAGTCATTACAATCGGTGTCCCTGTCCTCGATCCGCAGCCCGCTTGATGCCGGTGTCAATGTGGCTGGCGCTGCACGACTACCGCTCGCTGCGCCGGGGCTGCCCGCTCTGTCGGTTGGGTCTCAGCGCTTTGGTCTGGACGCGGCCGCAGGCCTCCGTGTATCGCAGGTCGAGGTTCCGGTTCGCCTGTCGCTGTCAGGTTCGTCCGCCGCAACGGGTGGGTCACCGCTTGCCTTGCGTCTGAAGGCGCGCCTCGCCGTGTTGGGAGACGAATGGAACGCCAGTCAGTCGCTGGGTGCACACGAGAGTTCAGTGGCGTCGCGGGTCGAACGCGGAAGCCGCTTGGACCCCTTCCTTGAATCCGCTCTCGATGCCGGCTACGCGCTGACGCGAGGCATGCTGAACGCGGCGGACTCGCTAGGATTTGAACCAGGCGGGGCCGCGCTGTCGGCCCCCCGGTTGGATGTCACGATCATTCCGCAGGATCGGCGGCAATGATGCGCATCCCGTTTCGTCGGGCGTTTAAAAGGCTGGCCTACGCGCTGGCGCTGGCAGGTGCTGCGTTGATGGCAGGGGTATTTACCGGCGCCGCTTTCGCAGGCGATCAGGTCTCGGTGTCTCGTCCCGGTCCCCGGCAACATCCCGACCTGCCTGGGCATCTCATTACCCGGCTGATCAACCCACAACTCGAGATCGATCGCCGGGTCACCAGTATCTGGTCGATAGCGGGTCCCGGCAATGCGGCAGAGACCCTTGCGGACATTCACGCACACTGGGGTCGGGCCGCAGCCGATGTCATCTGGCAAAGCCAGCATTCGGGCTGGCTCATGATCGCGCGTCGTGCGGGTGACCGGTTTGAAACGGTTCAGCTGCGTGAACACGGCGATCAGATCACCGGATATCTCACGCGGTGGCGCGACGTGGCGGGGAGCGCGCACTCGGTTCCGGTGAGTCGCTCCTGGCTGCCGCCCTCGGTCGAGGCTGTGACTGAAGTGGTTTCGGGCGATGTGGGCAGTCGCGTTACAACCTGGGTGGGGTCATCAAGCCACCGCCCTGACACGCTGCGAGAGCAGTTTGGCGACATCGCGCGAGTGCGGGGCTTGCAGCAGGTGGCGCATGGGCCGGGGCGCTCGGCTTTGGCAGGCTCCTCCTCAGCGTCTGACGCGCCTGCTGAGGCAAACATGCGGCCTGGCCCCCAGATCGAGCGCTACGTTGGCCGATCGCTCGAGCTGGTCGTCACCCTTGAGGCCACGGCGGGACGAACTGCTGTTGTTGTCCATCGCATGGAGTTCAACCGATGAGTCAATCCCTTAAACGACGTATGCGAGTTACAGGGCCTGCGCGCCGTATCGCTGGTCAGGCTGCGGCTGAAGCAATGCTGATCCTGTCGCTCGTGATCATGGCCCTGGTTCTGATGCCCGACAGCGCTATCGAACGCTTGATGCTCGCAATCGAGGGGCGGTACCAGGCAATCCTCAACCACGCGGGGAAACCATGACAAGCGCTCAGTCCCGTCCGCTCCGGTCCGTGCTCAGACTCGCACTGCTGGGCGCTGCGGCGCTTGGCTTTGCGGGGCTGTCCGTGGTGCTCGCAGACCGCCATGTGAGCGAAACCATCGCACGACAGCAGGCCGCGGCCAAGGTTGCGCCGCCCGCCACCGTTCCGGTGGTCGTCGCCAAGTTCGACCTGATCGCGGGTGAGGCGGTATCGGCCGACAACATGGCGGTGCGTTCGATTCCAGTCGATTTCGCGCCGGGGTCTGCCTTGCGGCCTGAGCAGTTTGATGCCAAGGCTGGCATGCGTCTCGCCAGAGCGCTTCGCAGCGGTGAGCCGCTGCTCGCCGAAATCCTTCAACCGGCAGAACCGGGCGGCTTGTCGGCGCGCGTGAGGCAGGGTATTCGTGCGCTCACCATTGCGGTCGACGACGTGAATGCGGTGTCGGGCATGCTCCGCCCCGGGGATCGGATCGACCTTCTGTTTTCGGCGCGTGCCCAGGGTACAGACGCAGGAACAGCGGTTGAATCCGCGCGCGTACTGGTGCAAAACGTACCGGTTCTCGCCACCGGGCGGCAGCTGAAGCCGGGAGCCGACGAGGGCGTGACCCGGCCGTTCACTTCGATTACGGTTGAACTTTCGCCCGAAGACGCCACACGCTTGGTGGTGGCGCAGCGTACTGGCCGCATTACCGCTCTCCTCAGAAACCCTGATGACCGGTTTGCCGTCTCCAACGCGCCCGTGGATGCGCATGCGCTGATGGTTACAGCCCCCAGGCCGCCCGCGGTGACGCCGCGGGCGCTCGCTTCGGTTGGTCCCGAAATCATTATTGGCGGAACTGGCGGCTTGGCAGCGAGCCGGCCGCGCACGTACGAGGAGCCAGCACCGGCAGCCAGCCGCGATGCCAGGCCCTTGGCTGTGCCCGCGCCGCCTGCAGCCCGTTTCCCAACGGCTGCGCCGAATGCAGCGCTTAATTCAGCCACCCCATCGACGCCGCTACCAATGAGCCCAACGCTAGGTCCCCTCCTTGCCCAACCGCTGCTGATCAGGTGAGCGCCATGAACCGTCTCAAATCAGTTTTCGCTTCAATCGTGAGTCTGGTGGCGATCGCGAGCTTTCCCGCAGTGGCGGTTGCCATGCCGCCCGGGGCGGCCGAACACCGTTCTTCCGAGACACATTCAATGCTCCACCTCTACGTGGGTCAGGCGCATCTTCTCAATACCGGGCCGCTGCGGCGCATCGCTGTAGGCAACGGACGAGTCATTCAGGCAACGTCGCTCGACGATCGCCAGGTTCTTGTCATCCCCGAATCCGCTGGGCAAAGCACGCTTCACCTTTGGCCGCGTGAGGGGGTCGAAAGAAGCTACGTGGTCAATGTCATACCCGCTGACGTCAGCCGCCTGCTCACCGAGATCCGTGCGCTGCTGGGCGATCAGCCCAACCTTGGGTCCCGTGTTGTGGGCGACAAAGTGGTGATTGAGGGCCACAGCGTGTCTGAGGAGCAGGCAGTGCGAATCGCCGAAATCGGCAGCCGTTATCCGCAGATCGTCAACCTGGTGAGCAGGGTCGGGCTCGAAAAGATGGTTGAAATGGATGTTCGGATGATCGAGGTGCGGCGCGATGCGCTTCAGAACCTGGGTATCCGCTGGGCACCAACGGCTAACGGCCCCGCGTTTGGCGTGGTGGGTGATACCTATCGGGGAGCGGCATTCAGCAAGGGCATCGCCGCAGGCGCGGCTGGCACCACGGTAGCGAGTGCGGCGGCCCCGTTCGCAGCGTCGCTTGGTCTCGCAGCCACATTCAAGTCGGTGCTTCATATGCTGGTGCAAAACGGCGATGCAGTGATTCTCGCCGAGCCAAGGCTTGCCTGTAAGAGCGGTGGGTCGGCGCGCTTCATCGCCGGGGGCGAACTACCCATCCCGTTTTCTGCGGGGTTTGGCGCGACTTCGGTGGCGTTCAAGGAATACGGCGTCAAGTTCGATATTTCTCCCGTCACGGGCGCAAACGGGGTGATTGCAGCCAAAGTCGCGACCGAAATCTCGGCTATCGATTTCGAGGTTCAGGTGAACAGCATCCCGGGGCTCACGAAGCGGCGAGCCGAAACCGAGGTCAACCTTCGTGAGAACGAGACGTTGGTTATTGCCGGATTACTGTCTGAGGAAACTTCTCGAAATGTTGACCGGGTTCCTGCGTTAGGCGAACTACCGATTCTCGGCAAGCTATTCCGGTCGCGCATGTTTCGCGATCGCCAAACTGAACTGGTGGTGTTTGTCACCCCCCGCCTGGTAAGCGAAGACCCGCACCTGGCCCGAGCCCACGCCATTGAGCGCCGTAATCAGGCCCAGGATATCCGTGAACTCCTCAGGATGGTTGACTGATGCTCACTCTGTCCGTTGAAAGCGCGGGCAATTTGCCGCGTACGCTCCATGTAGAAAAGCTGCCTTGTGTGATCGGGCGATCGTCTCCCGCCGATATCATGCTCGGGGGATGGCGCGTGGCCCGTAATCATGCGCGAATTGAAATCGATGCGGCGGGCCTGAGAATCGTCGACCAGGGAAGCCTCGCAGGCACTCAGGTCAATGGCGAACGCATCGTGACGTTCGGTCCCCTCACTGAATCCGATGAAATCGTGATCGGTGGGCATCAGCTTCGCGTGCTTGCCTTGCCTGGCCTCGCGCGCGCGGTCAACGTTGGCCGACCCCCATCCGATACACCGGTGCTATTACATTCTCTGGTGCAAAGCGAGCCCATCCAGGGTCCCGGAGGCACGGGGTCGGATCGCTATGTGTGGCGACGACTCTTGCACCGCAGATTGCTCAGCCAGATCGACCTGCAGCGACAGGACATCCGGACGTTGTCCGGCACACAACTGCGGGAGCAGGTGGGGCGAACGCTTGAAGACGTCATCCGCAGCGAATCGGCGCTCCCTCCTGCCATTGATCGCACCACGCTGATCCGCGAGGTGCTCGATGAGGCCGTGGGGTTGGGCCCGCTGGAAGGGCTTCTTGCCGACGATACGGTCTCTGAAATCATGGTGAATGGAACCGCGCCCATTCATGTTGAGCGTTCCGGGAAAATCGAGCAGACCGCGCTTGCGTTCTCCAGCGATGATGCGATCCGATCGGTCATTGATCGAATCATCGCGCCGCTGGGTCGTCACGTTGACGAAGGGTCACCCATGGTCGATGCGCGGCTCGCGGACGGATCGCGTCTTAACGCTGTTCTCCCTCCCCTCAGCCTGACCGGACCCGCAGTCACCATTCGACGATTCAATCGCCGGCTTTACATGGCCTCGGATCTGGTCAAGCTCGGAACGTTGTCGGCGCAGATGCTGGCGTTTCTGAAGCTCTGCGTGACCGGTCGTCGCAGCATCGTGGTGTCTGGTGGCACCGGCGCGGGGAAAACCACGCTGCTCAACCTGCTGTCCGGTTTCATCGGTCAGGACGAGCGGGTGATTACCATCGAAGACGCTGCTGAATTGCGACTTGACCACCGTAATTTGGTGTCCCTGGAAGCACGCCCCGCAAACGCTGAGGGGCGAGGCCTTGTGAGTGTACGAGATCTGGTGAAAAACGCGCTCCGCATGCGGCCCGACCGAATTGTGGTTGGAGAGTGTCGAGGCGGCGAGGCGCTGGACATGCTGCAGGCCATGAACACGGGCCATGCCGGATCGCTCACCACCGTGCATGCCAATAGTGCGCGCGACGCCCTGTCCCGGATTGAAGTGATGACACTCATGTCCGGGGTTGATATTCCCCTGCAGGCGATTCGTGAGCAGATCGCGTCTGCGGTTCACATTGTGGTGCAGCAGGCACGGTGTCCCGACGGCAGCCGACGCGTGACCGATATCTCGGAGGTCACCGGTATCGAAAGCGGTCGCATCCTGATGCAGTCTTTGTTTCGGCTCGATTCGATTGAAGGGCGGGTGCCGCAACACCTTGCGACTGGGCATATTCCTCAGTTTCTCGACGGAAACCTGAACGTGCGATCCGCCGGCCTCCTCGATTTGTTCGGATCGGTAGCATGAGTGCACACACCTTTCTGATGATCGCAGTGGTGGCATCGGCGCTTGCCCTCTTTGCTGTCATTGCCGCGCTTGGAACAGCCGTATTCGGGCAGCAGCGCGCGGGTTTCAACCGCCGAGTCGGGCGGCAGCTGCGCGATCTCTTCATTACGATCAATCCGGCCAAACTCTGGATGCTTCAGTGCATTGGGGCACTCACTGCCGCGGTCGTGGCTGCGGTCATCACCTGGAATCCCATCACGGTCGGGCTCGCGGCACTGCTCGCCATGGCGCTGCCTCACTTTGCCATTGTGAGGCTGCAACACCTTCGGCGGCAGAAGCTGCGCCGACAGATCCCCGACATTCTTATGCTGATTGCCGGTTCGCTGCGCTCGGGAAGCGGGTTGTCGGTGGCTCTGTCGCGAACGGCGGGTGTCAGCGCCGCGCCAGCCCGGCAGCACCTCGAGTGGTTACTGGGTGATCTGAAATTGGGAACCTCGCTTGCCGATGCGCTCGCGGCGTTTGAGCGGCGCGCGGCGGCGGAAGAAGCTACGCTGATGGCCACAGCCATTCGGGTCGGTGCCGAGACGGGCGGGCCACTTGCGCGAACGCTTGAATCGCTGGCTGATTCCGTGCGGAAGCGGCTGGCGCTCGAATCACGAGTCCGCGCGCTCACAGCCCAGGGCCGCCTTCAGGCCTGGATCATGGTGCTGCTACCGGCGCTGGTGCTGGCCTTGCTGGCGCTGGTCGACCCACCATCATTCGCTGAAATCACGATGACGCGTGGCGGTCGCATCGTGCTGGTTGCGGTGTTGGTCGCCCAGGTGGTCGGATTCCGCCTGGTGCGACGAATTGTGACGATCGAGGTGTAGCCATGAGCGCCATACCGGCCCCGCTCCTTCTTCTGTTCGCGTGCTCGGCGGTGTTGGTCGTCACGTTTATCGCAGAGGTGATTCGACAACTGCCCGCTGACCCGACCGCCCGGCGTGAACGCCTGCCCCTGGCCTGGCGCGCTGCATGGCCGCTCTTGCTGGCACTAGGCGCAGTGATTCGCCCCGCGATGTCAGCACGACTGTTTCGATCGTTCCAGCAACGTCTGGCCCGAGCGGGCCTGGATCAGGTGATCGCCCCGCAGCACATGATTGCCGCCCAGTGTCTGGCAGCCGGCCTCGCAGGTTCGATTGCACTCTCTTTGGGTAGATTGGGCATATCGATCCCCGGTTGGACATTGCCGGTTGTGTTGGCCTTGGCGATTGCCTGGCCTTTGATCTGGCTGCGCGAGTTGGTGGCCCGGCGAGGCGAACGCCTTCTCAGGCAGTTGCCATTCCTGATCGATCTGCTTGCCATGTCGGTCGAATCGGGGTTGCCCCTTGCGGCGGCCCTGCCACAGGCTGTCGAGCGCTTGCCAGCGGGGGCGTTACGCGATGAGTGTCGGCGGCTAATGCGCGATGTGAAGGCCGGAATGCCCCGAGACGAGGCACTCCGCACGTTGGCGGCGCGGCTCGACCTCGCCGCTGTCACCCAGTTCACGCTCGCGGTGTCAGCCGCTCAGCGCGACGGCGGTACCATTGTTCAGACGCTGCGCGCGCAAGCCGAGCAGCAGCGAAATGACCGCTTCACGAGGGCCGAGTACCGAGCGGCGCAGGCGCCAGTCCGCGTGCTGTTTCCGCTGGTGGTATTCATTTTTCCTGGAACGCTGGCAGTGGTGTTGTACCCCGTCATCAGCCGAATGTTCAGTGAGGTGGCCAGATGGCAATGAAAGCTGATTTTCGGCCTGTGCGTCTTCACCTGCGGCGGGCCCACGGATTTCTGGGGCGTCTCATCGGCTTGCTTGGACGCCGTCGCATGGGGCATGACGAGGCGTTTCTCATCGATCGCTGTACGGCGATCCACACCATCGGTATGCGGATGTCAATTGATGTTGTCTTTCTGTCGGCT
>SYIM01000321.1 GCA_005798775.1 Burkholderiales bacterium | reverse complement strand
CCGCTCCCGCAAGGAAACGCTGGTTCAGTATGGCTTCCGGTTGCCCTCGGCGCTGGATAACCGGCCGCTTCGGTTCGATGAGTTCGAGCACAAGGCGCGGCAGTGCGTTTTTGTTTCGGCCACGCCAGCCGACTATGAGCACCGCACGTCAGGCCAGGTGGTCGAGCAGGTAGTGCGGCCCACCGGTCTGACCGACCCTGCAATCGAGGTTCGGCCGGCGCGCGCCCAGGTCGAAGACCTGCTATCGGAAATCGGGTCTCGGGTGGCGCTTGGCGACCGTGTGCTGGTCACGACCCTCACCAAACGCGTGGCGGAAGACCTCACTGATTTTCTCGGCGAGCACGGTGTTCGGGTCCGGTATCTGCACTCCGACATTGACACCGTGGAGCGGGTCGAAATCATTCGCGATCTTCGCCTGGGAAGTTTCGATGTGCTGGTGGGGATCAACCTGCTCAGGGAAGGTCTGGATCTTCCAGAAGTGTCGCTGGTCGCCATTCTTGACGCTGACAAGGAAGGGTTCTTGCGCTCGGAACGCAGCCTGATTCAAACGATAGGGCGCGCGGCGCGGAACCTGCGTGGAACGGCCATTCTTTATGGCGACACCGTCACCGACTCCATGAAGCGCGCCATCTCCGAGACCGATCGGCGACGCCAGAAGCAGGTGGAGTTCAACTCGGCACACGGCATCGCGCCGCGCGGCATCAGGAAGCAGGTTCGCGAACTGATCGATGGCGTGTACGACGCTGAAAGCGCGCGGCTGGCGCGCGCGGCGCAGGACATTGCTGACAACGAGCCGCTTGAGCTCGGCGAGAAGGCGCTGGCGAGGGAGATTCGCGCGCTTGAGAAGCGAATGCTTGAGCACGCGCGCAACCTTGAGTTCGAGAAAGCGGCCGAGGTGCGAGACCGGCTGTCACGTCTCAAGCAGCGCGTACTTGGCGCTGATGGCACCCACAACGTTATTCCCTTTGCCGCCGGGCGGGCGGCCTGACCGATTAATTGATTCCTCCGTTCCTCCAAACCAAAAAAGGTCTTGAAATGGCTAAAAGAGAACCCACATCCCTTGCCATGAGTACACGAGTGTTGTTCGTATGCATGGGAAATGTTTGCCGCTCACCCATGGCGGAAAGCGTGTTTCGGCACACGGTCCGGGTCGCTGGTCTCGATGATGTGGTCCGCGTGGCATCGGCCGGTACGCATGCGTTTCATGAAGGCGAAGGCACCGACAAACGCGCTCAGGCGTCGCTGCAGAAGCGCGGTTACAACGCTGCCGATATCCGCGCCCGCAAGGTGTCCGAGTGTGATTTCGAAGAGTTTGATCTGATCCTTGCCATGGATTGGGACAACCTCTCCCTGCTTCAGCAAACCGCACCGAAGCGCTTCCACCACAAGCTTCAACTGCTCATGCGGTTCGCCACTGAGCACGAGACCGCTACGGTTCCCGACCCTTACCATGGCTCGGTTCAAAACTTCGAGCAGGTCCTCGACTACATCGAGGACGCCTGCAGCGGGCTGCTTGAGGTGGCGAAACGCCGGGCGACACAGGTCGCAGCGGCCTGATTTACTGACCTTTGTCTTTCCGCCACGCCTTCGGCAGACACTGTTTGCCGGAGGCGCGGCACTGCTTTGAGCGCCTTGTGTTCCTCCCATGAATTCGCAGGCGCCGCTCATCCGCAAGCCCTCAGGTCCTCGCCGGCTCGGGAGAAGAGCTTTTGTCGCGTTCGCGGGCCTGGCAGGCGGTGGCTTGGTGGTGGCGGCCGGCACCGGGATGTGGCGGTCTTGGGAACTTGGCCGATATCGTGCGCCCGCAGGCGATGGAGAGTCGTCGTTTAATGCGTGGGTCACGATCGATCGAAACGGTCGCGTGGCGGTCTCGGTGCCGCACCAGGAAATGGGGCAGGGTGTCTTTTCCCTGGTTGCCCTGCTGGTCGCCGAGGAACTCGATTGCGATCCTGCAGGCATTATCGCGCGGCCAGCGCCGCTTGGACTGGCGTATTCCAATCCGCTCCCTGTTCTCGATTCGCTTTCGCTCAAGCGGGGGGATGATGCACTCGGGTCGGTTGCGCACTGGAGCCTTGAGGCAGTGCTGCGGCTGGCGGGCGACCAGATGACAGGCGGCTCCACCTCGGCCCGAAACGCCTGGGTTGGGGCCCGTCGCGCAGGAGCGGGGGCGCGGTCCGCGCTGCTCGCGGCGGCGGCACGGCACTGGGGCGTTCCTTCTGAACGGTTGCGAACGCTGTCATCGAGAGTGGTTGATCCGGTAACGGGGAAGTCATTCGGTTTTGGCGAGTTGGCGGGGGATGCGGCGCAAGGGGAACCCAGTCGGGTTGAACCTAAGCCGCGAGAGCAGTACCGGTTGATTGGCCGGGGAATCCGGCGCGTCGACTCGCGTGCGAAAACGGACGGTAGCGCGCGCTTTGCTGCCGATATTCGCCTACCGGGGATGCGCTACGTATCGGTCCGACATGCGCCTATCCTCGGCGAGACCCTGGCTTACGCGGGGTGGGCAGCGGGTGGGGCGCCCGCGGGCGTGGATCTGGTGGGGGGCGATCAGTGGTTCGCTGTGGTTGCCGCCTCCTGGTGGCTTGCTGATCGCCACGCTGAAGGCGTGGAGGCACGCTGGGCTGGTTCACCGACAACGCCAATCAATTCGGGGAGCTACCTGCAGGCGCTCCGTACGTCAGCGGAGCGCAAGGAAGGGCGCGAAGTGGCAGTGCGTTCCGACCCTCCCGATCGTCCGGTTCCGATCCGGAAAACCCTGGTGGCTGATTACGACGCCGCGTTCGTCGCGCATCAGACGATGGAGCCCATGAACTGCACGGTCCGGCTCGATCAGGATCGGTGCGAGGTCTGGATTGGCACGCAGGTACCCGATCTGGTTCGGCGTACGGTCGCTCGCGTCGCCGGCCTGTCGGTGGCGCAGGTCCGTGTTCATCCGTGTCTGATCGGCTGCGGGCTCGGCCGGCGACTCGAGACTGATCTGGCTGCACAAGCGGTTCGGATTGCGCTGGAGCTGGGCCGTGGTGTGCCCTTGCAGTTGCAGTGGCGGCGCGAAGAGGACACTCGCCGCGATATGTACCGGCCCGCCGCTGCCGCGAGGTTCGAGGTTGGGCTCGGTGGTCGAGGCGAAATCGTACGGCTCGAGTGCTCTCTGTCCGGCCCGTCTGTGGCTGCGCAGTACATACGGCGGCAGTTCGGCTGGCCACTCGGCTGGATGCCAGACCGCAGCTGCCACGATGGGGTGTCCGACGTCATCTATGACCTCGATGAATTAAGCGTTCGCCATTCGCGTATCGACAGCCCGCTGCCGATCGGTTTCTGGCGTGCCGTGGGTTATGGCGTCAACAGCTTCTTTGTTGAAAGTTTCATCGATGAGTGCGCGTATGCGGCGGGAGACGACCCCTTTCAGTATCGGCGCAGGCTCCTGCAGAAGCAGCCGCGCGCGCTCCGGGTGCTGGAGGAGGTCGGCAGGTTGAGCGGCTGGGGCCGTCCTGTTCAAACCCGGCGCGGTGCCCGAGGAGGGCGTGGTGTTGCCATTGTGCAAAGTTTCGGTTCGATCGTTGCACAGGCTGTCGAGGCTGAGGTCGAGGGGACAGAGATACGGGTGCTTCGAATCGTTGCGGTGGTCGATTGCGGAATGGCCATCGACAGGGGTGGGGTACGCGCGCAGATTGCGAGCGCGATTATCGGGGGCTTGTCTGCTGCGCTTCATGGACAGATTGATGCGGTGGGAGGGGCGGTTCGCCAGAGCAATTTCAATGACGCACGCGTGCTGTCCCTGCGCGAAACCCCCCGTATTCAGGTTGAGATGATCGACGGCTCGCTTGAGATCGGTGGGGTAGGAGAGGTCGGGCTTCCGCCGGTCGCCCCGGCGCTCGCTAACGCGGTATTCGCGGCCACCGGCAAGCGACTTCGACGGCTTCCGCTACGAATTTCGTAGGGTCTCCCGCTTTCGTGAGTTCTGTTTACAGCGACGCGACTGATTTACTGGGGATTTGTGACCAACCAGTCAATCTGAGCACTGGGCATTCACAAAGTGCTTTGTCTGGTCTATACTATGGTTTGCAGGACCTTTGTCCAAGACAAATGCCCCGCTTTCGGTGACGGATATCTCGACTAAATTGCTCGGATTAGGATAAAGTTGAGTTGTCCGCTCAGGATTACCCACTCCTCTAAAAATCGGAATTCAGCCATGCGACTGACTACTAAAGGACGGTTTGCAGTAACCGCCATGATCGATCTGGCCATGCGGCAGCACCAAGGTCCGGTAACGCTTGCCGGCATCAGCCAACGGCAGAAGATTTCGCTGTCATACCTCGAGCAGCTGTTTGGGAAGCTTCGTCGCCACGAGCTGGTGGAGAGCACACGGGGCCCAGGCGGAGGTTACTCGCTCGCCCGGTCCATGAAAGACGTCACTGTGGCCGACATCATCTTTGCGGTTGACGAGCCACTTGATGCCACCCAGTGCGCCGGTCGCGAGAACTGCCAGGATGACGGCCCCTGTATGACGCACGAGCTCTGGTCCAACCTCACCACGCGGATGATCGACTATCTCAGCTCAGTGAAGTTATCCGAGCTGGTTGAGCAACAGCGGGGCAAGGAAGGGCGCACCCGTCCGCGCGAAATCTCAGTGCTGAAAGAGCATCGCGCAGCGCTCGAATTCCCCACCTCCACGCTTCAGCCGATCCGTTTTGACAACGGCCGCCTGACCACTTTCTGAGGCCTATGCCTGCCATGCAACTTCCGATTTATCTCGACTATGCTGCCACCACCCCGGTTGATCCGCGGGTGGTGGACAAGATGGTACCGTTTCTCTACCAGAACTATGGCAACCCTGCCTCCCGCAGCCATGAATACGGGTGGGAGGCGGAGCGGGCGGTCGAGGAGGCGAGGGAAGAAGTTGCCGCGTTGGTGGGTTGCGATGCCAAGGAAATTGTCTGGACGTCCGGGGCCACTGAGTCTATCAATCTGGCGGTAAAGGGGGCGGCGCAGTTCAACCGCGAGCGGGGTCGTCATCTCATTACGACTAAAACCGAGCACAAGGCCACACTCGACACCATGCGCGAGCTCGAGCGGCACAGCTTTGAGGTCACCTACCTTGAAGTCAAGCCCGATGGGCTGATCGACCTTGACATGCTGAAGGCGGCAATTCGCCCTGACACCATTGTCTTGTCGATCATGTTCGTGAACAACGAAATCGGCGTCATTCAGGACGTAGCCGCCATCGGCGAGTTGTGTCGGGAGCGGGGTATCGTTTTTCATGTGGATTCAGCCCAGGCCACAGGCAAGCTCCCCATCGATCTGTCCACGCTGAAGGTTGACCTGATGTCGTTTTCGGCGCACAAGACCTACGGGCCCAAGGGCATGGGTGCGCTCTATGTCCGCCGTAAGCCGCGCGTCCGCATCGAAGCGCAGATCCATGGTGGTGGCCACGAGCGAGGATTCCGTTCCGGCACCCTGCCTACGCATCAGATCGTCGGCATGGGTGAGGCGTTTCGTCTGGCCCGGCAGGAAATGGGGACGGAGAACGAGCGCATTCGGGTGCTTCGAGACCGCCTGCTCTCAGGCATCCAGCAGATGGAAGAGATCTACGTGAACGGCGATCTCGAGCGTCGAGTGCCCCATAACCTCAACATCAGTTTCAATTACGTCGAGGGCGAGTCATTGATCATGGCCATCAAAGACATCGCGGTCTCGAGCGGCTCGGCATGCACCTCGGCGAGCCTGGAACCATCTTATGTTCTGCGCGCGCTCGGGCGAAGCGATGAACTGGCGCATTCGTCCATTCGGTTCTCCATCGGGCGCTTCACCACCGAAGAACAGATTGATCACGCGGTCAAACTCATCCATAACAAGGTGGGTAAGCTGCGCGACATGTCGCCTCTCTGGGAAATGGTGAAAGACGGCATTGATCTCAATTCCGTACAGTGGGCGGCGCACTGAACAGACCGTTCAGGAATCAGCCGGTTACGGGTCTGATTGGCCCTATGTTTCAAGCAGGGAGATGGCGATGGCCTACAGTGAAAAAGTAATCGATCATGACGAGAATCCCCGAAACGTCGGGTCACTCGACAAGAACGATCCGAGCGTCGGGACGGGCATGGTTGGAGCACCCGCCTGCGGCGACGTGATGAAGCTTCAGATCCGGGTCAATGATCAGGGCGTAATAGAAGATGCGCGCTTCAAAACCTACGGATGTGGTTCGGCGATTGCATCGTCTTCACTGGTCACTGAGTGGATGAAAGGCAAGACGCTCGATCAGGCGGTGGAGATTCAGAATACGCAAATCGCTGATGAGTTGGCGCTGCCCCCGGTCAAGATTCACTGCTCGATCCTTGCCGAAGACGCCATCAAGGCGGCGGTCGAAGACTACCGGCGTAAGCACGCCGCTGGCGCGCAGAAGGTCGCCTGAGGAGATCGGGTCATGGCGGTGACACTTACCGAATCGGCAGCGCAACATATCAGTCGCTTCATCAGCCGCCGGGGCCGAGGTATTGGTTTGCGCCTCGGTGTCCGCACCACAGGCTGCTCGGGTCTTGCTTACAAGCTTGAATACGCCGACGAGGGGCAACCAGAAGACCTGTACTTCGAGAGCCATGGGGTCACCGTGATCATTGATCCCAAAAGCTTGGCCTACCTCGACGGCACCGAACTCGACTTTGTGCGAGAAGGTTTGAACGAGGGTTTTCGGTTTAACAATCCCAATGTAAAGGGCGAGTGCGGTTGCGGTGAATCTTTCCAGGTTTGACTGCTCACTGCTCGACCCGCCTCCCTTTCATCCCTCATTCCGTCGGCGCGAGCGGCCTTGCTGCCGCACTAGGTTAGCTGATGCTGCTCCTCGACAAGAACCACTTCGATCTGTTCAACCTGCCGCGCATGTTCGCGCTCGACGAACCGCTTCTGGAGGAGCAGTACCGTGATCTGGTGGCTGCGGTTCATCCGGACAGATTCGTCACCGATTCGCCCGAGCAGCGGCGTCTGGCCATGCAGGCAGCTACGCTCGCCAACGAAGCGTGGCGCTGTCTGCGAGATCCCTGTAGCCGTGCGGCTTACCTTTGCCGGCTGGCGGGCGTTTCGCTCGACAGTGCTGCCCGCGCCGGTGCGTCGGCTGAGTTTCTGACCGAGCAGATGGAATGGCGTGAGGCGCTCGATGAGGCGAGGCTGGGTGCGCGCAGGTCCGATATTCAGGCGCTGCTGGTCGATGTGGCCGAGGCCCGACGGCGACTGCTGGCTACCGTTAGCGAATTCATCGATACCCGCGCGGACTTCGAGGCCGCGGCGGGACTGGTCGGTCAACTCATGTACGTCGATCGGTTTTCCGAGCAGGTCGAAGAAGCACTCGACGACCTTTCCTGATTTCTACCCTCTTGTTGGCGGCCGAATGGCTCTTCTCCAAATCTCGGAACCCGGTATGTCGCCCGAGCCGCATCAGCGGCGGCTTGCGGTGGGCATCGACCTTGGTACAACTAATTCGCTGGTAGCGGCGGTGCGCTCCAGCATTCCCGAGGTGCTCGAGGATGAGCATCGTCATGCGCTTCTGCCTTCCGTGGTGAGTTATTGTGACGACGGCCGTGTCGCGGTGGGCGCCGAGGCTGCGGCGCGCGCTATCTCTGATCCTGATAACACCATCGTATCGGTGAAACGTTTCATGGGGCGCGGGCTCGAAGATGCCCGTCGGTACCGTACCGCGTATCGCTTTATCGATGCGCCGGGGATGGTCAAAATCCAGACGCGAGGGGGCGAAAAAAGTCCGGTTGAGGTATCGGCCGAGATCCTCAAGGTCCTGCGCCGGCGCGCGGAAATGACGCTGGGTGGCGAGTTGTACGGGTCGGTGATTACAGTACCCGCATATTTCGACGACGCGCAGCGTCAGGCCAACAAGGATGCTGCGCGGCTCGCAGGTCTGGAGGTACTCCGGCTCCTGAACGAACCCACAGCGGCGGCGATCGCCTACGGGCTCGACAGCGGCGTGGAGGGTCGCGTGGTCGTGTTCGACCTGGGTGGTGGCACCTTTGACGTGTCGGTGCTGCACCTCAGTCGCGGCGTGTTCGAGGTGGTGGCGACAGGCGGTGACTCTGCGCTGGGT
>SYIM01000320.1 GCA_005798775.1 Burkholderiales bacterium | reverse complement strand
GTCACCGACTGCAACGCCGCGCTTTTCGATGTGGCGCACCAATTCGCCGGTTGTATCGCCGGCTGTCATGAGGTGCTCAGGCGCCAGGGGCTCCTTGCGGGAATCTGGTGCCTCGACCCAAACGAAACACTGTCGCCGGGGCAGGCCGAGGCACTGGATCGGGTCTGCCGCGAACACCCAGATCTGATCGATGATGATTTTGTTCGAAGCCGGCTTGATCGCTGGCTTGCCGACTGAGGATGATGATGAACGCACTCGACTCTTCAGCCACCCGCTGGGCGTTCGCGGTTCTCGCCCATATCGGTCTGGTCCTGGCCTGGTACCTCTTTGTTGAAATCGGGCAGGTTCCGAAATTTGTGATGCCCTCGCCCCAGGCGACGCTCGATGCGCTCATGAATCCCAACTACAGCTGGTGGACCAATATCGCGGTGACGGGCACCGAGATTTTTGGTGGTTACGTGATCGCGCTGGTCGTGGGCGTGCTGCTCGCGCTGGTCTTTACCTGGTCACGCACGCTGGAAGCGCTGTTTCTGCCGCTGCTGATCACCCTCAACATGATCCCGAAGGTGGCGCTCGGGCCGCTGATCATCGTATGGTTCAAATACGGCGTCTTTCCCAACACGCTGATGGCTTTTTCCATCGCGGTTTTCCCCATCCTGCTCACCACCGCGCGCGGGTTACGCGAGATTGAACCCGAGTTACTCGATCTGGTGAAGTCGCTCCGGGGTTCGCGCTGGCAGCTCTTCGTGAAAATTCAACTGCCAGGCGCGTTACCCTATATTTTTTCCGGTATGAAAGTGGGGTCCATTCTGGCGGTAGCCGGTGCCATCGTCGGTGAGTTCCTCGGCTCCGATAAAGGGCTGGGGTATCTCATGCTGCAGGTACAGGTCACGCTCGACACGCCAGCCATGTTCATGGCGGTCATTCTGATCACAGTGATCGGAATGTTGCTGTATGGTCTGGTTCTGTTGCTCGAAAAGTTAATGGTGGTCCGCGATGCCCGGGTGGCGTAGACCCGGCGTTTAAAGAGCACCTGCCCTGATCACCCTTTAGGAGGCACACCATGGCCTTGCGTCGCTTATTCCGCTCGAGTCTGCTCAACACCGCCCTGGCGGGCATCGCGTTGATCGGTGTCGCGCCGGCCGTCGCCCAGACCGAGATCAAATTCGGCCATGTCGGCGAGCCTGGCTCGCTCTATCAAGTGATTGGCGATGAATTCGCACGGCGCGCCAACACGCTCCTCGCTGGTAAGGCCAAGGTGGTGGTCTACGGCAGCAGCCAGTTGGGTGGCGACAAGGAGATGCTCCAAAAGCTTCGCCTGGGTACGCTCGATCTCTCGCTTCCCTCCACGATCATGTCATCCGAGGTGGACCTGATCGGTATGTTCGAGATGCCCTATATCGTGAAAGATCGTGCACACATGGCACGTATCGAGAAAGAAATTTTCTGGCCAGACATCGCACCTGCCGTCGAGAAAAAGGGCCTCAAGGTGCTAGCGGTCTGGGAGAACGGCTATCGCCACCTCACCAACAACCGGCGCCCTATTACCGTGCCGGAAGATCTGAAAGGCATCAAGCTGCGGGTACCCGAAGGCAAATGGCGCATCAAGATGTTTCAAAACTACGGCGCCAGCCCCAGCCCGATGAAATTTTCCGAGTTGTTCACCGCGCTCCAGACAGGCGTGATGGACGGACAGGAAAATCCGTTTACGCAAATTTACTCCTCCAAGCTTCACGAGGCACAGAAATTTCTTTCACTGTCAGGCCATGTCTACAGTCCAGCCTTCCTCACTGCTGGCCTCAAACGGTTTTCTGCTCAGCCCGAGCCCGTCCGTACAGCGATTGAAGCCGCAGCCCGCGAAACGCAGGCTTTCGTCTACGAAACGGCAGCGCGCGCCGAGAAAGACTTGCTGGAAAAAATCCGTGCGAGCGGCATCCAGGTGAACGAGGTGAACAAGGACGCCTTCATTGCAGCCAGTCGGAGCACCTATGAGGAATTCGGCAGGGAAGTGGCCGGCGCCAAAGCGCTGATCGACAAGGCGGTTGCCCTGGGACGGCCCTGAACATGCACCCGTCCGTCGCACCTCCGCACCGGCTCGTCCGATTCCGAGAACGCTATGCGCTCGGGCTCGAGCGTCTGGTCATCCTTCTGATGGTCGTCCTCGCCGGCGAAGTCGTGCTGGGGGTGTTCATGCGCGCTATCGGATACCCGCTCGTCTGGTATGACGAAATGGCGTCAGTGCTTCTAGCCTGGCTCACGTTCTACGGGTCAGCGCTCGCCTCGGCCCGACGCGCCCACATCGGCTGCCCGGAGCTGGTCGACCAGCTGCAAGCCGGGCCACGCCGAGCCTTAGCCCTGATCTCGCAGATCATGGTGATCGCGTTTTTTGCGCTGGTCGGTTGGGTCGGCGCAGTCATCTTGCCTGTACTCGCCGACGAAATGCTGGTGAGTGTGCCGTGGCTCTCGGCAGCCGTGGTGCAGTCGGTGATTCCGGTATCAGCCGCGCTCATTCTGGTAGCTGAGTTCCTGAACCTCATCGACCTGATCCGAGCCCAACCTATCGATCGAAGTGCATCGTCGCTCGCCGACGGGCTTCACTAGCCGGGAGCACCTCATGGGCATCATGCTCCTTCTGTTCGCGGCAGTCCTGCTGCTGGTCCTGATCAACGTTCCGATCGCGGTGTCGCTGGGTATCGTCTCGGTCACCGCTATGCTGGTCACTCAGGGAACCGACTCCCTGCCCAATGTGGCACTGGTCATCTACAACGGCGCCACCAACTTCCCGCTCCTCGCCATTCCGCTGTTCATTCTTGCCGGCGCCATCATGAACGCCTCCGGCATTTCACAGCGTCTGATTGCTTTCGCAGGTTCGCTGTTTGGCTGGGTCCGAGGCGGCCTGGCACATGTATCGATCGGCGCCTCGCTATTCTTCGCCGAGATCTCGGGCTCGGCAGTGGCCGATGTGGCCGCGCTGGGTTCGATCCTCATTCCGGGCATGAAAGAAAAAGGCTACCCGGCGCCCTATGCGGCGGCCGCCATGTCATCCGCCGCAACGCTTGCGGTCATCATTCCGCCTTCCATTCCCATGATCCTTTACGCGGTCATGGCTGAAGCCTCTGTCGTCCAGTTGTTTGTCGCGGGTATCGTGCCCGGTCTCATTGGCGCGTTCGGACTGATGCTGATGGCAAGCTGGCTTGCGCACCGATACAACCTGCCCAGCGACGAACGCTTTTCGCTCGCTCGCGTGGCGCAAACCGGACGCCGCGCATTTTGGGCCTTTCTTCTTCCCATCATTATTCTGGGGGGCATCTTCGGCGGTATTGTTACCGCCACCGAGGGCGCAGCGCTCGCCGTTGTCGCTGCCTTGTTCGTGGGCCTACTGATCTATCGCGAGCTCAATCTCAAGGCCTTACGTGCAGCCATTGTCGAAGGCGGCATTCAAACCGCCGTGGTGATGTTGCTGGTGGCCACCAGCGCGCTTCTTGGCGCCTACCTCACCGAAATTCAGTCGCCTCAGGCGCTCGCCCGCGCCGTGTCCGACTTCACCAGCAACAAGTGGCTGGTGCTCGCGCTCCTCAACGTGCTGTTTCTCTTTCTCGGCATGTTCCTGCATTCAGCCGCTGCCATCATTCTGGTGGTACCCATCGTCATGCCACTGGTGCGCGCAGCCGGAATCGACCCTGTACATTTCGGGCTCATCGTCACGATCAACCTGGGGATCGGTCAGCAGACACCGCCGGTTGCCAGCGTGCTGATGGTGGCCAGTTCCATCGCTCGCGCCTCGGTTTGGGAGGTCACACGGGTGAATGTCTGGTTCATCGGCGTTTTGCTGGTGGTGCTGATGCTGGTCACCTACGTACCGATCACCGGTATGGGCTTAGTCGAAGCGTTTTACCGCTGACGGCGCGGCCCGCCTGCGCCGCCAACCCAGCCAGCCTGACACGCCCCACACGAGGAGCACCAGTACGGCCAGGCCGGCTGCGATCGGACGTTCCACGAAGGCGAAGAAGTTGCCGTCCGCCTTGATCATCGAGCGGATGAAGTGCTCTTCCAGCATGGTGCCCAGCAGCATCCCCAAAATGGCAGGTGCGATCGGAAACCTGTGGGTTTCCAGAAACCAGCCGATCAATCCCGCCGCCACCAGAATCCAGAGATCAAAGGGCGAGTTGTTGATGGCGAAAGCGCCCACGACGCAAAACAGCAAAATCACTGGCATCAGCAGGTTTCGTGGCGTACGAAGCAGCCGCGCGGCCACTTTGATACACAGCCAGCCAAGCGGCAGCATCAGCAGATTCGCAATGATGAAAAGCAGAAACACCGCATAGATACTGGACGGGTTGTTGATGAAAATCGTCGGTCCTGGATTCAGGTTTTTCATGTAGAGCACACCGATCACAATCGCCGTGATCGAGTCGCCGGGTATGCCGAATACCAGCGCTGGAATCCAGGCTCCCGCAAGCGCGCTGTTGTTGGCGGCGCCGGCTTCCACCAGCCCCTCGGGATGCCCAGTCCCAAATTTTTCTGGCTCTTTCGAAAAGCGCCGGCTCATCGCGTACGACATCCAGGCCGCAATATCAGCCCCTGCGCCCGGCAGTGCGCCAATCACCGTGCCCAGTGAACTGCCCCGCAGCGTTTGCACCGGATACCGGCGCATCATGGCTCCCATGCCACGAAACACTGAACCCACCTGGCGACTGACCGCGGCGAGCGGATTCGCATCCAGGCTGAAGCGAAGCACCTCGCTCACGGCAAACAGGCCGATCATTGTAGGAATCAGGCTCACGCCGCTCAGCAGATCAGGCGAATTAAACGTGAACCGAGGGTGTGCAGCCGGATTCTCAAGTCCGACACAACCGAGCAGCAGGCCGAGGAACAGGGTGATCATTCCCTTAAGCGGCGCATCGCCACTCACGAACACGGCGCAGGTAAGACCGAGAAGTACCAGCCAGAAATACTCGAATGAACTGAAATGCAGCGCCGCCGCGGCGAGCGTAGGCGCCGCCAGAATGAGCACCGCGGTACCGAATAGCCCGCCGATCACCGAAAACACCAGCGACACACCCAGCGCCGTCTCGGCATGCCCCTTGATCGTCATTCGATAGGTTTCATCGACATACGCAGCCGATGCCGGCGTACCAGGAATTCGAACCAGACACCCGGGAATATCGCCCGCAAAGATGGCCATGGCGGTCGCAGCCACCATCGCTGCGACCGCTGGAATCGGCGGCAGAAAGAAAGTGATAGGGACCAGGAGTGCCGTGGCCATCGTCGCGGTCAATCCCGGTACCGCACCCACAAAGAGGCCAAACAGCGAAGCGAGCACCAGCACGACCAGGGTCTGGACGTTGAACACCATCTGAACGGCAGACCAGAGGGCGTCCATGTCAGCGCTTCCGTCCTCGCGATCGGATCACCATATCCACCCGGACAGCAAACCCCAGGGCAAAGGCACCTTGAGGAGCTTGTAAAACGCGGTGTGAACCGCGAGCGTCGAGACTGCTGCAAGCGGCACGATCCAGGCGAGCCGGACCCGATAGGCCGCAAACAGGGCGCACAGCATGACGAAAGCCGTAAGGATGAAGCCCAGCCTGTCCACCCAGGCCACATAACCGATCAGGGTGGCAACGGTTGCGGCAAAGGGCAACCAGCGGCGCGCAGCCACGCTACCGGATCCGGCGGAGGCCGGGTCGCCCCCGGCTTCCCCGGTGTTCCCGTTAAAAGCGGCCGTCCGCCTGCTGGACTGCCATGCTGAGGCGATCAGCAGCGCTGACGCTACAGCCAGACCTGCCGCAATCAGCCCAGGAAAGAGCGCCGGGCCATAAGGCTGTCCTGGCGCAGGCGGGAAATCGCGGATATGCCAAAGCACCGCGACCGCAAGCGCCAGGAACGCGGCGCCGATCGGCGCGTCGCCAAGTCGCACTGCACCGACCTACTTGGCGAGACCAACCGCTTTCATCACCTCACCCTTGGCTGCATCGTCTCGCGCCATGAAAGCAGCAAACTCGGCAGGGCCCGCCCACATTTCGCCAAACCCACGGGCTGCAAGGAAATCCTTGTAAGCCTTGGAATCGTAGATCTGCTTGACGGCGGAGGCCAGGCGATCAACGACGTCCTTGGGCATGCCCTTGGGCCCTGCAACCCCGCGCCATGCGCCATTGGTCCAATTGCTCCCGGCCGATTTCAGCAGCGGGACCTGCGGAAAGAGGCCATCGGGCTTCTCGGCCATCAGCACAATCGGCCGGACCTTACCGGCTTCGATCAGCGAGCGCCCTTCAGGAAGTGACGCCGACACCAGATCCACGCCGCCCGCCGCGAGATCCTGCAGGCCAGGAGCTGCCCCCTGGCTGGGCACCCAGGCCACGGCGTTGCCGGCAAGCTTCGCATCGACCAGCCAGCCTGCGAGCCCCAGATGCCAGATACCGCCCTGCCCGGTTCCGCTTGCCTTCAGCTTGCCGGGATTGGCGCGCGCAGCATCGAGCAGGGCCTTGGCGTCTTTGATTGGCGAATCAGCCCGCACCATCACGGCATTGGGATCGAAATTGACCAGGGCAATAGCGGTGAATTCGTTATGGCTCAGCTTGGTCAGGCCGGCATGCCGCATCATGCCGATCTCTACCGTGATGAGCCCAACCGTATAGCCGTCGGCAGGCGCCGACGCGATGGCCTGATGGCCCACCACGCCGCTTCCGCCCGTGCGGTTGACCACGTTGACGGGTTGCTTGAGCGCTTTCTCGAGTTCGGCGGCCATGAAGCGCGCGACCGCATCGGTACCCCCGCCCGCCCCCCAGGGAACGATCATGGTGATAGGGCGATCGGGATAGGCGGCAATCGCAGGAACAGAAAACAGCGTGGACGCGGCAAGCGTTGCACCCGCTAGCGCGCCGAGCAGGCGTCGTTTCATGAAGGTCTCCGATGTTATTGGGATCACTCTGCTCGCGGTCTGACCCAGGCTGAGCCCTCCAGATCGCGATTATCCATTGTAAGTCGGCCCCGGAAACGAGGGAAGCGCTTCTTGACCGACGGACATAGCCGCTATTTCGTCCCGAAGATCCGATCACCCGCGTCGCCCAGCCCGGGC
>SYIM01000319.1 GCA_005798775.1 Burkholderiales bacterium | reverse complement strand
TCCGCTGCTGCTGTCGGGTGCTATCGCCAATGGCGCGGCGGTGCTTTCCGCGCAGGCGATGGGAGCAGACCTTGCCTATGTGGGATCGGCCTTCATCGCGACCCGCGAGGCCCGGGCAACCGAGGCCTACAAGCAGGCGATCGTCGAGGGCAGTGCCGAGGACATCATTTATACCAATCTGTTTACCGGCGTGCATGGCAATTACCTGCGCGCTTCGGTGGTGGGCGCAGGGCTTGATCCCGAGAACCTGCCGCAGAGCGATCCTAGCGCCATGAATTTTGGTTCTGACCGGCCAGTCAAGGCCTGGAAAGACATCTGGGGAGGCGGTCAGGGCATTGGCGCGGTCAAGGCGGTGCTGAGCACCGGCGAATTGGTGGAGCGGCTGGCGCGCGAATATCGGGAAGCGTTCAGCCGGCTAGACGGTCTCGCGCGACCGGTGGCGGCGCGCTGGTAGGGTCTCAGTCAGACCGGGTGCAGGCAACCAACCCGCTCAGACGCGACGACCGCGCCACCGCGCCACTGAGGGCGCGATTTCGGTCAGATCGCGAAATACCTGAATGCCTGGCGGTGCCCGACGCGCGAGCGCCGGATTGTGTCCGCCCACCCAGAGCTCGGTTGCTCTCGGAAGTTTCGCGCGGAGTTCGGCCAGGCCGTCAGAGACCGCATTGACGCCGAGGGATGCCGTAAACGACAACGCGACGATGTCAGCGTTATGCGCCGTGGCGGCGAGCACGATGTCCCATACCGGTGTTTGCACGCCGAGCGACAGACAGCCACAGCCTTCGAGCGACAGGATTGCCTCGACCATGAGCAAGCCGAGCCCGTGACTTTCGTTGGGGAAAGTGGTGAGCAGAACGCGCGGCCGGCTGCCAGTTCGCGGAATGGTGCTGATTGCGTTGCGCAGCACGATCTGCATGGATTCGGTGTAGAGATGCTCTTCGAACACCTCGAAGTAGCCGCGCGCCCAGGCCTCGCCCACCATACGGTTGAGGGGCGCTGCAACCTCCACCACAAAGCGGTCAACCCCCATGCGGACCATTGCCTGTGACAGGGCGCTACGCAGTCCGTCAACGTCGTGGGCTTTGGCGAGTTCGATGAAGCGTTGCAGATCATCGCGGTCGACCCGCAGATCGCTCGCGCTGCGGGGCGCCTCCACCGATTGCGCGGCGAGCGCGTGCAATTCATCTACCGAAAGCGAAATGATCCGCCCGGGGCGGTGGCCGCTGTCCATCAGACGGCGGATCACCCGGAGCTTATCGACCTGTTCGATCGGGTAACTGCGTTCGCCGAAAGCGTCACGCCCCGGGCTGGGAAAGCCGTAGCGGCGCTCCCAAACGCGCAGGGTGTCCTTCGCGAGACCTGTGTCGCGCTCGACCGCGGCAATGCTGAGCGCAAAACCCGATGTAACTGAACGGTCATTCATAGAGTCCCCGGCCTTGCGTGCCTGTCCAGCTCTTCGGCCGGTTGAAGTGGGAAACAATGGAGTCAGTCGGTGACTTTGTCATGGACAAACCACGTCGTCTTCACAGCATATTCTGGATGTTACGCCTGTCAGCCCGCCCTGTATAGCCCGTGGAAAATCCCATCGGGTCCGGGTGGCAACTCCTGTATAGGACACGTTTGGTCATATCATGATGGAATAATCATTCAAATAACCCTCCACAACGTCTTCTCACCTGGCGGTTGCACGCCGTGGTCGCACCAAGGACACGTCTCGATGCGCATAGCGGTCGTCGGATCAGGTATTTCCGGGCTGTCGGCAGCGCTGCGCCTGCAGGCGCATCACGAGGTCGCCCTTTACGAAAGTGACTCGCGCCCGGGTGGCCATGCCCATACCGTTGATGTAACGCTCGATGGTTTGTGCGCGCCGGTGGATACCGGTTTTCTGGTCTACAACGAACGCACCTATCCGCTCCTGATTGCGCTTTTCAAGGAACTCGGGGTGCGCGAGGCGCCGACCGACATGTCGTTTGCCGCATCCATCGGACCTCACCGGTTGGAGTGGTCTGGATCCAACATCCGCGCTGTGTTTGCACAGCCGTCCAATCTGTTGCGCCCCAGGTTCTGGCGGATGTTGCGTGACATCCTGCGTTTTAATCACGAGGCGACCGCGCTGGCAACTGATGAGCAGGCGCAGGCACGGCTCGATGAGCCGCTCGAGCGGTTTCTGGAGCGGGAGGGCTACAGCGCCGAATTCCGTGACGCCTACCTGCTTCCCATGGCCGCGGCGATCTGGTCGTGTTCGACCGCGACGATGACCCGTTTTCCGCTTGGCAGTTTCGTGCGCTTCTTTCACAACCACGGACTGCTGCAGATCGAGAACCGCCCGCGTTGGATGACGGTGCAGGGCGGCTCGCGGGAGTACGTTTCGCGAATCATCGCGACGCTTCGCGATGTGCGGCTATCCGAGCCCGTGGAGGCGGTGACCCGCCAACCCGGAGGCGGCGCCCCCCGAGTGAGTGTCCGTTCGGCCCGTGCCACAGAGCATTTCGATCAGGTGGTATTCGCCTGTCATAGCGATCAGGCGCTTGCGCTGCTCGCCGACCCCAGCGAGGACGAGCGTGAGGTGCTCGGCGCGATCCGCTATCAGCCCAACCGTGCGGTGCTCCATACCGATCCCGCGCTTATGCCCGCGCGCCGCCGCGCCTGGGCGGCCTGGAACTACCTGAGCGATGGCCGACCCGGTGCACCGGTGGTGTCGGTCACCTACTGGCTGAATCGGCTGCAGCCACTCCCGTTTCGCTCGCCCGTCTTTATCAGCCTGAATCCGTTGAGCGAACCCGCACCGTCACGGCTGATTCGCGAGATCACCTACACCCATCCGATCTTCGATCTGGCGACAGGGCGCGCGCAGCGGCGGCTGCGTGACATCCAGGGCCGGCAGCGGACCTGGTATGCGGGCGCCTGGACTGGTTATGGTTTTCATGAAGATGGTCTGCGCTCGGGTCTCGAGGTCGCGCAGGCGATCACTCGGCTCACCGAGCCCCTGTCGCGTGCAGCCTGAGCAGGGCCCCGTGACCGACGCCTTCGAGCAGGTTCAGTTTGCGTTCGGCGAGGTCCGCCACCGCCGGTTGCGGCCGCGCGAGCATGCGTTTCGGTATCGCGCCTGGTTTGTCCGCGCGCCCCTGGCTGCGTTGGAGCAATGCGGTGGCAACTGGCTGTTCGGGATCAACCGGCGATCGCTCCTGTCACTTCATGCTGTCGATCACGGCGATGGCGGCTCGCCGCGCGCCTGGATCACCCGCCTGCTCGACTCCGCGGGGCTGCGCGCCGACGGCGAAATCTGGCTTCACGCGTTTGCGCGGGTGTGTGGCTACGCGTTCAAGCCGGTGAGTTTCTGGTTCTGTCACCGGGCCGATGGCGCGCTGATCGCCGTGGTGGCTGAAGTGCACAACACCTTCGGCGAGCGCCATGTGTACCTGCTTGCCGATGAGCGGGCGCACCCGCTCAAATCGGGTGCCGAGCTTCATGCGCTGAAGGCCTTGCATGTGTCGCCTTTCTGTGCGGTTCAAGGAGCCTATCGGTTCCGTTTCATCAACCGGGCCGACCGGGCTGTGGCCCGAATCGACTACGACGATGGCGACGGTCCGCTGCTTCTCACCAGTCTCAGCGGTCTTCTCGAAAACGCGGGCCGCGCGCAACGATTCCGGGCGCTGCTCGGCTTTCCGCTCTTCAGCGCTGGGGTGATTGCCCGCATTCACTGGCATGCGCTCCGGCTGTGGTTGGCGCGCGTACCGTTTCATCGGAAACCCGCCGCGCCTGACACCATTCTCACCCGGGGTTCGCCATGACCAGCACCGTCACCACGCATTTATCGAATCCTTCCGAACCGATCGACCGAGCAACGCACGCGGCCGCACCGCGCCAGGCGGCGATGATCCTGCGCCTGCTCGAGCGCCTTGAGACCGGCTCGCTCACGCTCGATCTGCCCGACGGGAGCCGTCGCAATGTCGGCTGTGGCGAACCCTCGGCATCCATCAGTGTGCGCGACTGGGCGGTGTTCGAGGACGCGCTGCGCCGTGGCGATGTGGGCTTTGCCGAGGGCTGGATCGATGGCCGGTGGTCAACCGACTCGCTGTCTCGGCTGCTGTCGCTGCTGGTGATCAACCGGCGCGCGCTTGAGTCCGCGGTCTACGGCACCTGGTGGGGGCAACTCTTTGATCGCCTGCGGCACCTGCTGCGCGCGAACACCCGTGCTGGATCGCGTCGTAACATTCACGCGCACTACGACCTCGGGAACGCCTTTTATCAGATGTGGCTCGACCCGGGCATGACCTATTCGAGCGCGCTTTTTGAGGGTGATATCAGCCGTTCGCTCGAAGAGGCTCAACACGCCAAGAACCGGCGACTGCTCGATGAGCTCGCGCTTTCTCCCGGCGCGTCGGTGCTCGAGATTGGCAGTGGCTGGGGCGGGTTTGCCGAGGCGGCCGCTTCGCGCGGGCTTCATGTTACCGGGCTCACGCTGTCGACTGAGCAGCTTGCCTATGCGCGCGAACGACTCGCGTTCACCGCGTACGGACAGGTGCGTTTTGTGCTTCGTGACTATCGCGATGAGACCGGGGTCTACGATGGCATCGCCTCGGTGGAAATGTTCGAGGCTGTGGGCGAGCGCTACTGGCAGACGTGGTTTCAGGTGGTAGCACGTTGCCTGCGTCCCGGCGGGCGGGCCGCGATTCAAACCATCACGATCGATGAGGCACTCTTCGAGCGCTACCGGCGAGGCACCGACTTTATTCAGCAGTATGTGTTTCCGGGCGGCATGCTGCCCACCCGAAGCAGATTTTCGGCACTCGCCCGCGAGGCGGGGCTGCAGGTGCTCGCCCAATACTCCTTCGGGCCAGACTACGCGCTCACGCTGCAACGTTGGCGCGAGCGTTTCATGTCGGTACTCGATCAGGTACGGGCGTCGGGCTTTGATGACCGCTTCATTCGCACCTGGGAGTTTTACCTTGCCTACTGCGAGGCGGCATTCCAGCACGGCAACACCGATGTCGTTCAGTTCACGCTCGTGAGGCCGTGATGGGAGCTCAACTGCACCGTGATGAACGAGGGACGCCGCGTACCGTAGCGGCGCTCGCTGTCGCGCTCGGAATCGGCATCGTGTCAAGCCTCGCGGCCGGGTTCGCAAGCGCGACCAGCCCGGCGGCCGGCGAGGCCGAGCCCGGACTTGTTCGCGCGGCGCTTGCCGAGCCCCGCGAGCTCGGCCGCGGCACGCTCCGGTTTTTTGGCATGCGCGTCTACGAGGCTGTTCTGTGGGCCGCGGGCGCACCACGCGCTGTGACGCCTGAACAGGTCATGGCGCCGCTCGATCGGGATTTGGTGCTCGAGCTGGTGTATGCAACGAGCCTGTCTGGCGCGCGGATTGCCGAGCGCAGCGACCAAGAGATTGGTCGACAGCCCGACCGCGGCTCGGCCGCCGAGCGTGCAAATTGGCTCGCACGGATGCGCGCGATTTTTCCGGATGTGCGTGCGGGCGACCGCATCACCGGCATCTATCGTGTCGGGGGACCCACGCAGTTTCTGTTAAACGACAAGCCCCTTGGCGAGGTCAATGACCCGGCATTCGGCCGGGCGTTTTTTGGCATCTGGCTTGATCCTCGAACCAGCGAGCCGGCCCTGCGGGAGGCGCTTCTGCGTGGGCTTGTGGCGGGCGCTGCTGCCGGTGCGCGCGCGGCTGATTCGCCCGTCAGCGCGCCCGCGCGCTGAGCCCGCCGTGGTGGGCACTGCCTTGTTTGCGCACGGCGCCCGCCGCCCCGAGGGCGGCCCTTCGCCCGGGCTTCCGATACGTGCGTTGCTAGCGTACGGGTTTCTGCGCGCGCCCCTTGCACTGCTCGAATTGCCTTTGTTCGTACTGCTGCCCGCGTTTTACGGACGCGAGGCGGGGCTATCGCTCGCGCTGGTCGGGTTTGTCCTGTTTGCGGCGCGACTCATTGACGCGCTCGCCGATCCGCTGATCGGCCGGGCAATCGACCGCACCCGCGGCAGGACTGACTACCGCCGCTGGGTGGTCGTCGCTTGCGTGCCACTGGCAGCAGGCTTTGTCGCGATGCTTCATCCGCCGGCGTGGTCGACAACCGGGCTCGCGCTCTGGCTTGCTGCAGGCTCGGTGGTGACCTACCTCGCCTGGTCGACCGTCACGATCGCGCATCAGGCCTGGGGGGCAGAGCTCGGGACCGATCCTGCTACCCGGGTGCGCGTGACCGGCGTACGCGAAGCTTGCGGTCTGGCCGGGGTGCTTGCCTCAGCTGCCCTGCTTGACCCCAGGCATGTGAGCATGCTGTCGGCACTCCTAGCGGGATCACTGCTGTTGGCTGCCTGGCTGGTACGACGTGCGCCGACGCCAGTGTCCGCCAGGCCGGCGCTCGCCTCGGACGTTCCTGGCGATTCAACCTTGTCCCGCCCCGCGCCGATCGGCGGCACCGCGTCCTGGCGCGAACTCTTCGCTGATCGCGCGTTCACCCGGCTGCTGGCGGTGTTCATGCTGAACGGCACGGCAAGCGCGCTGCCCGCCACGCTGGTGCTGTTCTTCGTCGCCGACGTACTGGGCGATGCCTCACGGGCGCCGCTCTTCCTGCTCACCTATTTCGCCGCGGCAGCGCTCGGCATGCCGCTCTGGATCCGGCTCGGTGTTCGGGTGGGTGCCAAGCCCGCGTGGCTCATCGGCATGGGGGCCTCGGTACTGGCCTTCGCCTGGGCGTTTGCACTCGGTCCCGGTGACTGGCTGGCGTTCGGGGTGATTTGCGCGGTGACCGGGCTGGCACTTGGTGCTGATCTGGCGATGCCGCCTGCGCTACTTGCCGCCGTGATTGCGGCGGCCGGCGGAAGCGGCGCGCGTGAGGGCGCCTACTTCGGCGTCTGGTCGCTTGCCACCAAGCTCAACCTTGCGCTGGCTGCCGGCCTTGGCCTGCCGCTGATCAGCCTGCTGGGCTACCAGCCGGGCGTAGCCGGCACCGTCACGCAGGCGCTGTCGCTTGCCTATGCGGCGCTTCCGTGCCTCATCAAGACCGCCACCGCGTGGCTGTTGTGGCGCCTTCCCAACCCGGACCTCGCTGCTGCCGGTCCGCCAAGTCACAGGATGGATGCATGATGGGGTTCAGTCTTTCATTACTTGGGCGGTGGGTGACATCGCCCGTCAGCGCGGTTATCTCGGGACGCCCCGCGCGCATGCTGAGGGCGACGCTTGTCTCTGCTGCGGTGGCGCTCGGTCTGGGTCTGGCCGGCTGTAGTGCGCCGCTTCCCGCGCATTACGCAGCCGAGCGGCCGGTGCTCGACCCGTCGCGCTATTTCAACGGCCGTCTCGATGCCTGGGGCATGTTCCAGGACCGGTTCGGCAAGGTCGTCAAACGCTTTACGGTCGAGATGAACTGCCGCTGGGAAGGTGATACCGGGACCCTGGAGGAAGACTTCCTATATGCCGATGGTACGCGTGAGCGCCGCGTCTGGACGCTGCGCCGGGTGGCGCCTGATCGCTATATCGGGACCGCTTCGGATGTCGTGGGCGAGGCGGTTGGCGTCATCGCGGGCAATGCTTTCAACTGGCGCTACACGCTGGCGTTGCCCATTGATGGCCGAACCTGGCACGTCGACTTTGACGACTGGATGTTCCTGATTGATGACCAGGTGATGCTGAACCGGGCCGTGATGAGCAAGTTCGGCATCCGGATGGGCGAGGTTACGTTGTCCTTTACCAAGCGCTGAGCACCTCGCCCCATGATGCAATTTGAATCCGCTCCGCCCACCACGGGTACCCAGGTCCAACCCCGGGCGCCCGACCGACGGGGTCCCCTCAACCCCAGGATCGTCGACTGGCAAGGGCGCAGGGTGTGGCTGATCGGCGCCTCGAGCGGCATCGGCGAGGCGCTCGCGGTCGAGCTCGCCGCCCGCGGCGCGCGGCTTGCGCTCTCGGCGCGGCGCCGGCCAGCGCTTGAAGCGCTCGCGCAGCGCCTGGGGTCCATACCGAGCATTCTTCCGACCGATGTGGCCGATCGTGAGGGGCTTGAGGGAGCCTGCCGGTCGCTTATCGCGAACTGGGGCGAGATCGATCTGGTGATCTGGCTCGCAGGCGACTACCGCGAGATGCGCGTCGACAGCTTCGACCTTACCGAAGCGAGGCGCCTGGTTGAGATCAACCTGCTGGCGGTCTACAACGGGCTCGATGTGCTGCTTCCGGTGTTCGAGCGCCAGCGTTCGGGCGGCCTCGCGCTGGTCTCGAGCGTTGCAGGCTATCGGGGACTGCCCAAAGCCCTGGCCTATGGACCGGGCAAGGCCGGGCTTATCAACCTCGCCGAGTCGCTTTACCTCGATCTCCAGCCGCGCGGGGTCGGTGTCTGGCTGATCGACCCCGGCTTTGTGGCGACACCGCTTACCGCGCAAAACGCCTTCCGGATGCCGGCCCTGATCAGCGCGGAAGTGGCGGCGCGCGAGATCGTTTCGGGTTTTGCATCGGGCGGCTTTGAAATGCATTTTCCCAAGCGCTTCACCCGCTGGATGAAGCTGCTTCGTATCCTGCCCGAGCGCCTTTATTTTCGTGCGGTACGCGCCATCACAGGAGGTTGATCGCATCATGACCCCGAACGATTGCGTTGCCGAGCCCATTGCCCGAGTGGTGAGTTTTTACGAGACGCTGAGCCGCGAGTCGCTAGGGCGCCTGGGTGAGGTCTACGCGGCGACAGCTTGCTTCAAGGACCCGTTTAACGAAGTGGTGGGCACGGGACCGATCACCGGGATCTTCGAAGCTATGTTCGAACAACTCGAGGCGCCGCGCTTTCGTGTCCTGGACGCGGTCGGTGATGCCCGTCGAGCCTGCCTGGTGTGGGTATTCGATTTTCAAAGCCCGCGCCTCGATAGTGGTCGTCCCCAGCAGATCCGCGGCGCGAGCTGGCTCGAATTCGACGATCAGGGCCGCGTGAGGCTGCACCGCGACTACTGGGATGCGGCCGAGGAGCTCTACGAGAAGCTCCCGGGGGTGGGTGCGTTGATGCGATGGCTAAGACGGCGAATCGCGCACTGAACGTTACCGCTGCGACTGTCACGACAGATTGATACACTGTAGAAGTTCAAACAGACGGCAATCCATGATGTTGTATCCCGAATTGTTCGCCTCGCTCGAGGCGGTGCGCTGGAACATGGAACGTGATATTCCGTGGGCGCAGTTCGACCCGGCGCTGCTGACCGACGAGCAGGCCCTCACGATCAAGATGAACGCGATTACGGAGTGGGCAGCGCTGCCCGCTACCGAGATGTTTCTGCGCGATAACCGGCATGACAGCGATTTTTCCGCGTTCATGTCGGTCTGGTTCTACGAGGAACAGAAGCACGCCCTGGTGCTGATTGAGTACCTCAGGCGCTTCCGGCCCGACCTGGCGCCGAGCGAAGCGGAACTGCACGCGGTCCGTTTCGAGTTCGAACCGGCCCCGCCGCTGGAAACCCTGATGCTTCATTTCTGCGGTGAAATCCGCCTCAACCACTGGTATCGACGTGCAGCGCAGTGGCACACCGAGCCGGTGATTTGCGCCATCTATGACTTCATTTCGCGCGATGAGGCTCGTCATGGCGGCGCTTACCTTCGCTACATGAGGAAGGCGGTGAGCGAGGCGGGCGATGCCGCCCGCGCGGCGTTTTCACGAATCGGCGTGCTCATGACCAGCGCAAAGCGGACCAGTCGGGCGCTGCACCCCACCAACCTGCATGTGAACCGAACGCTGTTTCCCAACGACACGGTTCAGAGTCGGACGCCAGAACCCGGGTGGCTCGAGCGTTGGCTCGATGAGCAGATCCGTTTTGACGCCGACTGGGAGCAACGCGTGATCGAGCGCATTCTCCATAACCTGTCGCTGCTGTTTGGCCGCAGCATCGATACCGCGCAGGAACTCAACCGCTACCGCCGAGAGCTTGTCCAGCGGCTGGGTGTGGGCGCCCCGCCGCTGTTGGGTGATTCCCAGGCGGCCTAGCCACGGCCGGCGTGGTCGTGATGGAAGCCCGCCGCTGAATCACGCGCAAACCGTTCCGGATCCCAGGGCGCGCCGTCGAGATCGGCGGTGTCGACAAACCGGTAAACCTCGGCCGGCAGGGCCAGGTGGCGGCCATCGCGCGTTGCCACGCTCACCTGCACCGATTCGCGCTGGTATGCATCGCCCTCGAAGGCGTCGAGCCGGGTGATTTCATGTTCATCAACATTCAGGTAGAGGCGGCCTTGCGTGCTCGCGCCGGGCTCACGGCGGATACCGGGGTAGCGCTGCCGCCGCACGCCTTCGCGGACAAAGCCCTCGAGCACCGCGGCCACGCTTGCCAGCGAGCGAGGCACGAGCCGCGTCCAGACCGGTACAAACATCAGCGAGCCGTAGGTGAAGACATGCCGGCTCACGGGCTTACGCCAGCCTCTCGGTGCGAAGCGAGAGATCGCCCGCCACGATATGTTGTTCGCCCTCATTGGTCAGCAGGCGCAGCGCGCCGCTGGGGGTAATACCGAGCGACCGGCCGCGCGCGAGCGTCTGTCCGGCTTCATTTAGCACCACCTGCTCGCCATGCCAGGCGTCGAATCGGACCCAGAGCGGCAGGAATGGCGCAAGACCCTCGCGCTCATGCGTCGTCCAGGCCTCTGCCACAGCGAGCACGACGCGCGCAACGAGGGCTTCCAACCGGATCGGCGTGGCACCGTCAAACAGACCGCTCGCGGCCTGGCCGATTAGCGCCTGGGCGTCTTCGGGCGCGAGCAGGTTGAGACCCACTCCGACCACCACACGGACCCGCGGTTTCAGTCGGGCGCTGCCGGTGCGAGTCTCGATCAGGATACCGCCGCATTTGCCGCGATCACGCAGCAGATCATTGGGCCATTTGAGCGCGAGTCCCTGACAATCGTCGGACAACGCAGCTGCGAGTGCACAGCCCACCGCAAGGGACAGGCCAGGCGCAGGCGGGACGGTACCGGCGCGCTCGAAGGCGAGCGACAAGGCAAGACTGCGGCCCGGCTCGGCAAGCCACCTGCGTCCGCGCCGCCCGCGGCCGGCGCGCTGCGCCTGGGCGAGCACTGCCCGCGGGCTGGCGGGCGTGTCGGCAAAGGGCGCTTCGAGCAGCCAGCTACTGGTGGAGTCGACCTCGGCAAGCAGTTCGAAGTGCGGGCCGTCCGGGCCCAGGAGCTCGCGGATCAGGGAGGTATCGGGTGAGGGCATCATCGGCGCAGGCTGGGTTCGGCACGATCATACGGGTCGCTGTCTCCCGACTATAATGACCTGATGAGCACCAGTCATTTCAAACGTCACATTTTTTTCTGCACCAACCGGCGCGATGACGGCCGGGCGTGCTGCGCGGCCAACGACGCCGAGCGTTTGCAAGCCCACGCCAAGGCGCGTGTCAAGGCGCTCGGGCTCGCGGGCGCCGGCAAGGTGCGGGTGAACAAGGCGGGCTGCCTCGACCGCTGCGAACTGGGCCCGGTCGCGGTCGTCTATCCTGATGCGGTCTGGTATACCTTTGTTGACGAGCACGACATCGACGAGATCGTTGACTCGCACCTTCGTGACGGCTGTCCCGTGGAACGACTGAAGCTCGAATGAACGCGTCCACCCGCACGCTGCTGATTGCCGGGCCCGCGGGTCCGATCGATGTTGCCCTCGACCTGCCCGCTGGCCCCGTCCAGGGGATCGGTCTGGTCGCTCATCCGCATCCGCTTTATGGCGGCACGCGCGACAACAAGGTGGTGCAGACGCTCGCCCGGGCGATGCTCGCCACAGGCTACGCCGTCTGGCGTCCCAATTTTCGCGGTGTTGGCGCGACAGCGGGTGAACACGATCACGGTCAGGGCGAAACTGGTGATTTGCGTGCCGTGCTCGTAGCCGCGCAAGCCGATCCGCTGGTCCCCGCGGCGGCCCGCAGCAACCTGGCGTTCGCCGGATTCTCATTCGGCAGCTTCGTCCTGTCGCGATTGCTCGCGCAGTTGCCGCCCGCTCAGCGCCTTACCGCACCGGTGATTCTGGTGGGCGTGGCCGCCCAGCGTTTCGCAGTGGAAGACGTTTCCCCCGGCGCGCTGGTGATTCATGGCGAGGCCGATGATGTCGTCCCGCTTGCCGCTGTGCTCAATTGGGCGCGACCGCAGAACCTCCCGGTGGTCGTGCTGCCTGGGGCCGATCATTTTTTTCACCGCAGACTGACGCACCTCAAGCGCCTGGTGGTGGCGCATCTGGTGGTTGCGCCCCTTCTTGCATCGGTACCGGGCCTTGAGCCGGCCGAACTTGCGGCCGACTGAGCCAGTTTGTTTTCATCGCGTCGCTATCCGGAGATTTCACGATGACCCGCCTGCTTGTCCGCCTAGCCGTCGGCCTGCTCGTCGGCGCGTCTGCCATGCCAGCAGCCTGGGCGCAGGTCGCCCCGCCCACCATGACCGCGCGGTCCTGGATGCTGCTTGATGCCACCACCGGCCATGTCATCGCCTCGCACGAACCCGATCGCAAGTCCGATCCGGCCTCACTCACCAAGCTCATGACCGCCTACCTCGCGTTTTCCGCCATCAAGGAGAAGCGCCTGGCACTTGACGTACGACCCATGGTGTCGCAACGCGCCTACAAGGCGATCGGTTCCAGAATGTTTGTCGAACCGGCTGCGCCGGCCACCGTGGAAGAACTCCTGCGCGGCATGATCATTCAGTCGGGTAACGATGCCTCGGTGGTGCTTGCGGAGGCACTGGCCGGCGGCGAAGAACCGTTTGCGCAGCAAATGAACCGCGAGGCCGAACGGCTGGGAATGCGAAATTCCCAGTTTCGAAATGCCACGGGGCTGCCCAACGCTGAGCACTACTCCACCGCACGCGACCTGGCGATTCTGGCCAGCCGGCTGATCGGCGACCACCCCGATTTCTACAAGTTCTACTCTGAGCGTGAATTCACGTTCAACAAAATCCGTCAGCCCAACCGCAATCGACTGCTGTTCATCGATCCCAGCGTTGACGGCATGAAAACCGGTTACACCGAGGCCGCGGGCTACTGCCTGATCGCTTCGGCTCGGCGCGAGCAACCCGGCGCGGGCTTCTCGCGTCGGCTGATTGTTGTGGTGATGGGCGCGGCGACCGAGTCCATCCGCATCACCGAATCGCAGCGCCTGCTCAACTACGGATTTCAGAATTTCGAAACTGTCCGGGCCTATTCCAAAGGCCAGGAACTGGGTAGTTACCCGGTCTGGAAGGGCAAGGGCGTGCTGGTGGCCGGTGCAGTTGAGCAGGACATCCTCATCACGGTGCCGAGAGGTCAGGCCGAGAAAATCAAGGGCGAGGTCGAGCGGGTCGAGCCACTGCTTGCGCCGGTCACGCAGGGCCAGAAGATCGGTACGCTGCGAGTGAAACTGGGCGAACAGTTGCTCGCCGAGAGGCCGGTGCTTGCCCAGGCAACGGTCGACGAGGCGGGTTGGATCGGCAGGCTCTGGGATGGCCTGCGGCTCAAGTTCGCGAAATAAGTCGGATCCACCCCGCCTTTTGTTCCGTCTTTCCTTCACCTCCTTCGTAGAGCGAGACCCCCATGAGCGAGCAGGTTGTTTATCTCAACGGAGCGTTCGTGCCGCTCTCCGAGGCCCGCATTCCGGTACTCGACCGTGGCTTTATTTTTGGCGACGGCATCTATGAAGTCGTCCCGGTCTACGACGGGCGCCCGTTTCGACTCAACCAGCACCTGAAGCGTCTGGAGCGAAGCCTGGCCGCCATCAGTATCGACAATCCCTTTGATGAGGCAGGCTGGCGCACCCTGATCGCCGACCTTATTGGCCGGCATCGTTGGCCCAATCAGTTCGTCTACATGCAGATCACCCGCGGCGTTGCGCGCCGCGACCATGCATTTCCAAAGGGCGTCCAGCCCACCGTGTTTGCCATGACCAGTGAATTCGTGGCGCCGGCTGCGGCACTGCGCGAGCAGGGCCTTGCCGTCATCACCGCCGACGATGAGCGCTGGCTGCATTGCGACATCAAATCGGTATCGCTCCTCGGCAATGTGCTTGCCAAGCAGGCTGCGGTCGATGCGGGCGCCGCCGAGTGCATGATGTTTCGCGACGGCATTCTTACCGAGGGGTCCTCGAGCAATATCTGGGTCGTACGGCATGGCCGCGTCCTCGGCGCACCCGTCAACCACCTGGTTCTGGAGGGCATCCGGGTGGGCTTGCTCGCCGAGCTCTGCGCGCGCTGCGGGCTTGACTACGAGCTGCGCCGCGTTCCTCGCGAGGAGGTGCTCCAGGCCGATGAACTGATGCTCACCTCGGCCACCCGCGAAATCCTGCCGATCACACGGGTGGACGGTGTACCGGTCGGTAACGGGCAGCCAGGCCCGGTGTATCAGCGGCTGATCGAGGCCTATCAGGCGGCCACGCGCGAGGCCTGAGCCCTGTCCATGACTGATGCTGATGTCTGGGAACGGATCGGAAATCTGCTTGAGTTTCCCGTTGCATTTCCAATCAAGGTCATGGGTCGGCGCACCGACGACTTTGCTCAGAGCATCGCAGCGCTGGTGAGTGCACACGTGCCCGACTTCAACCCGGCATCGGTCGAGCTGCGTGCGTCCTCGCGGGGGGCATGGCTGAGCGTCACGATCACGGTCCGTGCGCAGTCGAGGGAACAACTTCAGACGCTCTATCGCGAGCTGTCCTCGCACCCCCTGGTCCGGATCGTTCTGTAGAGGACGATCATCGAGCCGCTGCTCAGGCCGTTCGCACGCGCCGACTACGCCGGCACACTCGCGGCGATGCGCGAGTTCACCCGCACGCGCGTGACGGCTACGCCGGACGAGATCTGGCTGGT